>QIKS01000003.1 GCA_003233025.1 Hellea balneolensis
GGCCAAATTCGCCGAGCAGTCCGCCGATCACCGGGCCAAGCACAAAGCCAATACCGAAGGCTGCCCCGATCATGCCAAAGCTTTGGGCGCGCTTGTCGGGTTCGGTGATATCGGCGATATAGGCATTTGCGGTTGAATATGTGGCGCTGGTCGCACCTGAAATAATGCGGCCCAAATATAGCAAGGCAATTGTCGGCGCAAAGCCCATCAAGATATAGTCGACACCAAGTATGAACAGGGAGATCAGCAAGATATTTCGCCGGCCATAAGCGTCCGATAGACCGCCGATAATTGGCATGAAAATAAAATGCATCACCGCAAAGGTAAATGTCAGCAGGCCTCCGTGTAATGCCGCTTCATTTAACGGTTGCCCGGTTAAATCGGTCAGCAGGTCAGGGAAGACGGGGATGATAATCCCCAGGCCAATCGCGTCGACGGCAACGGTGATGATGATAAAAATAAGCGCATTTTTACCGATTTGTTTTTTCATTGCGCTTTGGTTTCAAATTTGGAAAATTCCGTATGAATACGCTTATAAATGTGATGTTTAAACGGAACAACAAGTTTGGCCGCCCGCGCAAGGCTGTCCCATTTCCAGTCTGTAAATTCCACCGGTTTATGGGCAGCGAGATCCACATATTTGTCTGGTCCCAAAAATGCAAAGGCAAACCACTTTTGCTTTTGGCCGTGCCATCCGCGGGCTTTTTTCGAACCCTTATAGTCTGGCGGAAAATCATAATATAGCCAGTCTTCGATATGTCCGATCAGTTTGATGTGTTTTTGCGCAATGCCTGTTTCTTCCTCAAGCTCACGAATAGCCGCTTGCAAAGGGCTTTCCCCGGCGTCAATGCCCCCTTGCGGCATTTGCCAGATATAGGGGCTGTTGGTGCTATTGCGCTTGCCCAGGAACACTTGTCCTCGTTTGTTAAACAGTGCAATACCCGCAGCCGGCCTGTATTTGTCCGCAAAATTTGGGTTCATCGGAGCGGGCCTTAATTGCGCTTAAGGGCGTAGGAAACGGGCGCGAGATCCACATTGGGATTGGTTGCCAGCCAGTCCGAAATCCCGTCAACCGTGCCGCCAAATGAAAACCCCATGCCAATAGGTACAGGCCTGTCTGTTTCGCCGGCCAAAGTCGCGATGGTTTGGCGCACATCGGCTCTGGTGTTAGCGCTGCCGTCAATAAAGACGTCTGCGGCAACAATGGGCAGATTATATCTGCGGCCGACATGCCATATGCGCGCACCATTTGTGCTGCCGTCATAAACAAAGCCAAGTCCGATATTGTTGATATGCTCGACAACGGGCTTTAGGGCCTGTTCATTAAGCACCAATTTCTCGCCGCCGTAATTGGTCAGGGCAAAATATCCTTCGGCCCGGCTCAGCAGGAAATTTAAATTTTTGATATTGGTTTCCCCGGAAACATCGCTGGTTAGGATATAAGGGTTTGTGTTCGCATTGGCCGCAGATGCCGCTTGCGTATTTGCATTTTCCATAGGGATTTCAAGCATCACCTCATGGCCGCGTGACCGGGCTTGGTCAATCCAGTTTTGCAAACTTGGTGCCTGGGCGGCAAAGGACAATGTCACCTCACCCGGCAGTTCATAAATTGCTTTGCGGGTGATGACAGGGTTAATGCCCAAACCTCCAACCACCAGGGAAATATATTTCTTCGAGGGGCTAGGCGTAAAGGATTTGGCATAAAGCGCCAACACCGTGCGGCCATCTTCGCCCTTTTGTGGTATTTTTCCAGAGGAGGATGTTTGCGATAAGCCGGGGAGGGGTGCCTTAATGAGCGGTTTTACGCTTAATACCCGCCCCGCATTGACGCCAATAGGATTGCCGTCAATTAAAATAGTTTTCGGCCCTGCCTCTGGCGGTTCCGGTTGAGTATCTTGCCCCGCCAAGGCGGAATTTATTTGCACATTTGGCGTTGGCAGGTTTTCTTTCAACGCTTCGGTTGGGTTTTGGTCAAGGGGGATATTGTCCTCGCTCAGTAAATCTGGCAAGGGGGCGTCGGTGCCAGCTGGCTCTGGTTTTTGGGCTTCGGGTAAGCTAATCTCAAGGTTTGGTTCGTGATTTTGGTTCTTCGCCACA
The DNA here is from genome assembly GCA_003233025.1 of Hellea balneolensis. Taxonomy (GTDB): domain Bacteria; phylum Pseudomonadota; class Alphaproteobacteria; order Caulobacterales; family Maricaulaceae; genus Robiginitomaculum_A; species Robiginitomaculum_A balneolensis_A. The sequence goes on from QIKS01000003.1 coordinate 2,098, forward strand.
ACATTAAGCCATGTATAGCTGGCCAATCCGATAATGCTCAATAAAAGCACCGCGCTCAAGCCGTGCTTTTTAAGGGACGGCATATAGCGCCTTCTTTTGTTAATATGAATAGCCATGGGTTTTACATATCGCGTGTGCGGGGGAAATGCAAATGCCTACTAGGGGTTAGCCTTATCCTTGAAAACTTGGCGGAGCTGGGCGCTAAAACTGCTGTCCTTGATAATCTCTACGGCTCTTTCTAGCTGATAATCCTCGTCCTCGTCCCAGTCCTTAGGCGGATATTCGCGCTTCATTTGGTCGCCGTCCTCGCCTTTGCCTTCGGTGTTTTTGATAATGGCGTCTAGAGCATGTGGCAGGATTGCTTCGCGGATACGTATCCTTTGTGTGCCGTCATCGACAAAAGATTCAACCCATATATCAGGCGTAATGCCAAGGCTTTGTATAGAGCGGCCCGAAGGGGTGAAATAGCGCGCTGTGGTCAGGCGTAAAGCGCCCCGGTCTTCCCGCAAGGGGTAGACGGATTGCACAGAGCCTTTGCCAAAAGTTGGCGTGCCGACAATAAGAGCGCGGCCTCTGTCTTGTAAGGCGCCGGCGACGATTTCCGATGCAGATGCGGAATTGTTATTGACCAGAACAACCATGGGTGTATTGGCAAGCAATTGCCCTTGCTTGGCATTATAGCGTTCATTTTCTTCGGCCTTGCGCCCCCGTACGGACACCACTTCGCCGCCGTCCAAAAACAAACCGGAGATAGCGACACTTTGCAGTAAAATGCCGCCAGGATTACCCCGAACATCCAAAACCAAACCGGCAAGTGGGCCTTTGTTTTCGATCGCCAGTAACTCCATAGCTTCGATTGTATCACGGGCAAGATGTTCGTTGCTGAAGGTTTCCAAATATATATAGCCAACCTCGTCAATCATGCGGTGACGCACGGCGCGGCCCTGTACAACTTCGCGGACAATGGTGACTTGGCGCGGCGGCTGGCCAGGCGTTTTAACCGTAAGATCAATCGGATCACCGGCCAGCCCGCGCATTTTACCAACCGCTTCATCCAGGGTACTGTCTTTAACAAGCTCCCCTTCCACATGGGTGATCAAATCATGAGCTTTAAGCCCGGCTCGGTAAGCAGGCGCGTCTTTATTGACATAACCAATATTGATGGCGCCGCCCTCCATGCTCACCTCAATGCCGAGACCACCATATTCTCGCCGCGCTCTTTTTTGTTGTTTTTCAAAAGCATCAGGCGGGACATAGAGAGAATGGGGGTCGAGGGATTTTAAAATGCCGTTAAGGGCATCTGCGACCAATTTTGCTTCGTCAACTTCCTCGACATAATCCCGCTGCACCCGTGCCAGGACATCGGCGAACAGCACCAATTGATCGTATGTATCTGATTTTTCAGGCGCTTGGGCAGTTGCAAAAACACCGCCAATACTGCCCAAGCCTATGCCAAGAACAGTTCCAAAAATAAGCAAGAAGCCAAGATGTACTGCTTTTTTAAACATATTCGTCACGGACTAACCCTTTGCCGCGACCAGAAGCTTTGTATAGCTCCCCCCTTTTAAAATCTCAACGGCGCGCTGAAGCTGGTAATCATCTTCAATATCGAAATCTTCAGGCGGATATTCAATTTGAATTTCCACTTCGCCGTCTTCACCTTCTGCTTCCGATATTTCGTTTTTAATCGCATTGGGCAGATCGCTTTCGCTCACACCGGGGCCGTTTTCATCGGCGTCTTCTTTTAGAGCGTAAGAAATGGAGATATCTGGCGTAATTCCCGTGCCTTGAATGGAGCGCCCGGCCGGTGTGTAATAACGCGCCGTTGTCAGGCGCAGTGCGCCGTCACGGCCATTGCGCAGAGGCACAACCGATTGCACAGAACCTTTGCCGAAAGATGTCAGGCCGATGATCAGGGCGCGGTCTCTGTCTTGCAAAGCGCCTGCGACAATTTCTGACGCGGACGCTGATGCCCCGTCGATCAGAACAATAACGGGAATATTTTTCAATAATTGCCCTTTTTTAGCGTGATAGCGCTGGGTGTCTTGGCTATGGCGCCCGCGGGTTGAGACAACTTCGCCGCCGTCCAAAAAGGCGCTGCTGACCTTAATGGATTGCTCAAGCAATCCGCCGGGATTGCCGCGTAAATCTAGCACGATGCCGGGTATTTTACCGCCAAATTCTTTTTTAAGGGCGGCAACAGCGTCGAGTAAAGAATCGGTTGTTTTCTCGTTAAATTGTGAAACCCTGAGATAACCAACTCCGTCTTCAACCCGGTGCTTAACAACAATGGGCTTGATCACTTCACGGATAATTTCAATATCCATGGGTTCTTCACCTTTGCGCACAACGGTGATGGTAATCGGTTCACCCGGCTTGCCGCGCATCCGCTCAACGGCGTCGGTTAAGCTGACCCCGCGAATAGATTGCCCGTCAATAGCGGTTAGGAAATCTCCGGCTTTTATGCCGGCTTTTTTAGCGGGGGTTTCGTCGATCGGGGCAATAACCCTGACAAAGCCTGCTTCCGAAGTAACTTCCATGCCAAGACCACCATATTCGCCTGTTGTCGCGATTTGCAGGTCGGCGAACTGATCGGGGCCGATATAGCTGGAATGGGGGTCAAGGCCTTGTAACATGCCGTTAATGGCATCGTCGATCAGCTCCGTATTATCAACGCTCACCACATAATCATTGCGGACACGGGCCAAGACATCAGCGAACAGATCAAGCTGTTCGAATGTGCGTTCCTGATTGGATTTTTCTACGGCCACCGCAGGCTGGTTACTGGTTGAGAATGCGAAAATCGCACTGGCTGCGACGATCCCCAATGTTGGCAATAAATATTTCATTTTATCTCCTAACAGCCCGTATTCGAACCTGATGTTTTATTTTACTTATCCTTTAGCAATCCAAAGGCGATAATACCAGAAAATCTACCAAATTACTTGTGAAAACTTGGTTAGATAGCGGTGATTTTCATTGGCTTTGCGATGCAAGAGCCGGGCCAATCCAGGGCGCAGGGTCGATACTGGTGCCATTTTTACGAAATTCCATAAAAAGTTGCGCGGTTTGGTTGTTACCAGCCTTGGTGCTCGCCCCGCCTTTTATTGGCATTCTGCCTAAAGGCTCCCCCGCAACCACGCCAATACCGCCGTCCGCATAAATTTCGCCCATGCCGGTAAAGACAATGAAATAGCCGTCACCAACATTGAGGATAAGCACGCGGTCATCATTAAAAACCCCGGAAAATTCTACCTGTCCGCTAAAGGGCGCGACAACTTGCGCGCCGGTTTTTGTTGTCAGTGTAATGCCTTGCGCTTTGCCGCCAACGCCAAGCGTGCTGCCAAATCGCTGGGCCAGCCGCCCATAAACCGGCAAAGGCAAGAGGCCGCGGGCATCGGAAAATCTGCGTGTACCTGGCGGCGTGAATACGGGCGCGATACGACCGGGCGTAGGTTTGAGGCGGGGATTGGGGTCTGTCGGTGTGCTTAAAACCGGGACTTCCGGTTTTAATATTGGCAAAATTGCGCTGGCCCGCCGTTCGAAACGCTGGATGAGGTCGCGCAAATCTTTTGCTTCTTTGGCAAGTGTTTCGGCCTCGCGGGTTTTTTGCCGCCGATTTGCGTCCACTTGATCGTGTAATGTGCTTTTCTCCGAAATCACCGATTTAATCGCCGCCAACCGGATTTCAACCTGGTCAGCATTGCGTTCAATCTCTTCGCGGCTTTGTGCCATATGAGTGCGTATGGTTTGTAAATTCCCCAGCCGTTCTTTCAAAAGGCCCGATTTGTCATGTAAGCCTTGGCTGAGATAAGCCAGCAAATGAGCAGCCCGCACAGCGTCCACCGCATTGCGCCCGTCAACCAGCAATGCGGGCGGCGGGCGGCGCTCTATCCTTTGTAAGGCGGCGAGAAGGTCGGCCAAGGCTTCGCGGTCTTGTAAAATCGTTTCGCGCAAATCTTGCTCTTCGCGGCTCAATTCGTCCAGCCGGTCTTTTGCCGTTGACGTGGCTTGTTCGAATGTACGGGCTTCGCTGCTGGCTGTGACAAGATCGCGTCTTAACCGTGCGATTTCGGTTTCGATTTCTTTTTGCCGCTCTAACAATTCACGAGCTTGCGCTTCAGCTTGCATTTGCTGTTGGCTGAGGGTTTCCAATTGTTGCGGGTCCGTATTTTGTGCGCCAGCAATCGGGGCCAATAGGAAAAATAAGAGGAGGATGATACGGTTCATAAATGAAGGCTTAGCCGTTTTCATGACGCTTGTCAGCTATTGCCGGTGATAGGGGGTTTTGGCCAAAATCGACAAAGCGCGGTATATTTGCTCGCACATCATGATACGCACCAATTTGTGTGGCCAGGTTTGCTTGCCCAGGCTCCAGCTTATGGTATTTGCCGGCAGGGCGGTTTTGTCAAACCCGTCGGCCGGGCCAATGGCGATGGTGAGGGTATGTGTTCCCATATCGCGCCAACCGGCGATGTGTTTGGCGATTTGTCTGGAAGTTATTTCTTTGCCGCCTTCGTCCAAAACCACCAAAATATCACCGGGTTTATGAGTTGAAAGGACGGCTTTGGTGGCCTCTGCCTTTGATTTTGCATTGCGGGTATCGACGGCGTTTTCAAAAACTTCGCCTATGCCCAAATTACGTCCCAATACATTGGCCCGGCCAAGATAATCGTCCAATAGCGTGCGCTCGGGGCCTGATTTGATCAGGCCACTGGCGCGCACACTTATCTTCATGGAGCTTGTTGTCGGGCGTGCTCGCTATTTGCGCTGGCGGGGACAGACCACATTTTTTCCAAAGCATAATATTCGCGCACTTCCGGGCGAAACAAATGGACAATGACATCACCGCCGTCAATCAACACCCAATCGGCTTGGCCTTGGCCTTCAACGCCCAGTTTTTTATGCCCGGCCTCTTTCAAGCCTCG
>QIKS01000060.1 GCA_003233025.1 Hellea balneolensis
GGCGGCGATAATGCCTGAGAGGAGGCGCCATTCTTGCGGCAGGGTTACATCACCAAAGCCAAGGGTGGTGAAGGCGACCATGGAGAAGTACAGGGCTTGTTCGAGGGTTTCAAATGCGCCCAATAGATTAAAAGCAACTGCCCACAGCCATATGGCAAGGCTTAGGGCGGCGAGGAGCCAAAGGGATGTGGCGGTCAGGATGATAATAGAGGGGTGAAGCTTGGGGCGGCTCATTATTTTTGGCCCGTATTTTTTTAAACTTTTTATCGCGATCTCGATAAAAACGATCTGGATGATAATTGTGGCACAGATTAACACCGAGCCAATGATTATTTGGAACAACATTTGCGATCCTCCCTTTGCTTTTAAATTTTATCGTGCGGCAATGATACCGCAGACTCTGCCCTGAATGTCGACGGCATCTTTATCTAACGTTCTTTCTGGATGTTGAGTGGATTTTTCTGGGTTGTCATTGGACAAAATGAATTGGGTATCTGTATGCTCGATATTCTGGATGTGAATGTTCTCAATTTCTGTCAAAAAGAAATACACGCCATCAACTGTAAATTTTTTTTGCAGCGCATCTAGCAGAAGCAGGTCTCCTTTTTTGTAGGTGGGCGCCATATTATCGTCAACTACAGCAAGGATTGCAACATCACCAGGGGCCACTTTTAAGGTCTCAGTAATGTAATTTGATGGCAAATGCCATTGCGCGATAAATCCCCATTGTTCTATTACATCAGCTTCCAAATCCGTGTCCTTGCCTGTCATTCTATGGACTATAAATTGCGGAACTGCTGTAGAATCCGGTGGTAACTCTGGCATTTGTTGTGGGACATTTTGTGGCATAAGTTTAAGAACTTCCTTGCCAAAGTTAAGAATGTCATTGTCGGAAAGGGGGCTTTCATTAAGGTCGCTTTTAGGCGGCGGGGCAGAGGTTTTACCATCAAAACTTTCACCTGTCAAAATCCACGCAGGGGAAACATTGTAAAATTCGGCATAACGCCGCGCATGGTCAATGCCGAAGCCGCGCGAGCCGTTTTCATGTGCCGCATAAGTAGCTGACTTGACTCCTAAAGCCCTTGCCGCCGCCCGCGCATAGCGATAGCCGGCTGTTACTCTGGCTGTCATCAATCTGTTACAGGGTTTTGTCATATTGGTTGGTGTTTTATAGCCTATATCTTAAAATCAATGCAAAATGTAGACAAAAACATATACAAATAGTAAACAAAGCTGTTTCTTTTGCAGTGAGGTTGTTCTAAGGAGTGCGTTAAGAGATCGTTAACGGGAGTGGGAAATGGCGAAAATATATATATCAGGTGTTGCATTTGTTGCTTTAATCAGTCTTGGTTTTGCTGCGCCTGCCAGTGCCCAAAGGTACGATGATCAGAGGTACGAACCAAGCCAATATGAGCATTGTCAAGATCGGGCCGAGCGAAGATCTGGATATTACGGGGATGTGCCGGACAGGTATATGAGAGGCGGTGTGTTGCGGGGGGCGGCTAAAAGTGCAGATGCTGGTGGCTTCCTTGCGTTGCTTGCAGGGGGCAGTAGAAAAGATATCCGTAAGGCCAGAGAGAAGGCTGCGATACATGGCGCGTTTGCAGGTGCTATCAAGCGTGGGATTGCCAAAGACAGGCAACGGAAAAAACGCCAAAATTACGAATATGAAATGCAGCAGTGCATGAACCGAAGGCGTTAGACCCATCATTTCATAGTTTAACCAAGAATAAGATTAACCAAGAATGGAAATATGAGGGCATTATGATATTTACAAAACAAATATTAGGCGTGGTCAGTATAGCAGCATTTGCTTTGGGTGGCTGTGTCACCGTTATAGATAGTGGTAACGAACAAGACAGCGTAAAGAGTGGCAGCGATGTCGCACAAGCCGCACAAGCTAGTGACCCTGCCGAAAAATTCGATATCACTAAGCTGACCTGCTGGGAAATCTCAACTTTGTCGGAAGCCGATGTTGGTTATGCTGCGATTTTACTATATGGATATAATGCGGGGCAATCCGGAATCCGCGAACATTCAGGAAACCGCATTGAGGGCGCCATTACGAAAGCAATTGAAACCTGTGCGGCCAACCCAGATATGATGGCGATTGAAGCGGTTAAGTAAAATTACCAAGCGCAAGCAGAAAATTATAAGGCGCAAGCAGGAAAATTACAAATAGAGTTTTAATCAATTCAGCTGATTGGCTGGATAGCGGAGGGAATTACAGATGTTAAAAACAAAAACAGGCCCAGGCTTGTCAAGAGCCTTGTCAAAGTGTCTGAAATGGACGTCAGTCTTGTTGATATCAACAGCTTTAATTGGCGGATGTACGCCTAAAGAAGAAGTGGAAGCGGCGCCGGTCATACGGCCTGCAAAGCTGATTGAAATTGCTACATCGACCAATATCGTAAACCAAAGCCTTCCGGCGATCATCGAAGCAAGCAATTCCTCAAAATTGACATTTCAAGTTGGCGGGCAATTGACCAGTCTTCCGGTCGTGTCGGGCCAAAGGGTTAACCGGGGCACCGTCATTGGCCGTTTGGATCAGCGCAGCTATCTCAATAAAGTGACAGAAGCCAAGACCGGCTTTGACAGTGCCAACACCGAGTTTAAACGGGCCGAGCGCCTGATTGCCGCCAGCGCCATTTCCAGAAGCTCTTTTGAGCAACGCAAAACCCAGCTTGATGTGGCCCGGGCGCAACTCGATGATGCCAATAAATCGTTGGAGGATACCGTTTTAAGGTCGCCGTTCGCCGGCATAATTTCGGCTGTTCATACAAAGAAATTTCAAAATGTGCAGGCTTTGGAAGAAATTGTTACTCTGCAAACAACGGGCGCCGCAGAAGCTCTCGTGCAACTTCCCGCCTCAATGATTGCGCAAAGCGGCCGCATCAATCCGATTGAAACGGTGATTATTCTCGACGCGGCCCCTGATGTTCGCATACCCGCGACGTTTAAATCAATTGCGACGCAAGCCGATGCCAGTTCGCAAACTTTTGCGACGAAGTTTGCATTTTCGCCGCCTGACAGTGTGGTGATATTGCCGGGCATGACGGGCACGCTCCTGTCAAAATTTTCACTTGCAAATGCGGACGGGTCAATCGAACAAATCAGCGTGCCTCTTTTGGCGGTTCTGTCGGATGGTGAAATGCGCTATGTTTGGATTGTCGATACGGACAGTCTTACTGTTACCCGCCGCAATATAACGATCGGGGTAAGTATTGGTGAAATGCTAGATGTTAGCTCCGGGTTGCAGCCTGGAGATACAATTGTTGGCGCAGGAGCTTCATACCTTCACGAGGGTATGAAAATCCGCCGGCATGAAAACAAGTAGGGGCGCGTCATGAACCTTGCAGAATTCTCGATTAAAAATCGCCTGATCATGATGATCGTCATTTTGGCTGCCCTTATCGGCGGCTGGAACGCTTATAAAAACATGCCGCGCTTTGAGGACCCAGAGTTCGTCATTCGCACTGCTGTCGTTATGACCCAATATCCGGGTGCAAGTCCGCAAGAAGTGGCGGATGAGGTCGCAGAGCTCTTAGAGACGTCCATACAGCAAATGCAGGAGGTTAAGGAGATTACCTCTACTTCCACCAATGGTTTGTCGCAAATCAATGTGGATATTCACCCAGAATTCGCGCCGACCAAGACAGATTTGGAAGCCGTTTGGAATAAATTACGTGCGCGAGTCGACGACGCACAAATGCGCATGCCGCCGGGGGCGCAGACCTCAATCGTCAATGATGGTTTCGGGGATGTGTTCGGTGTTTATTACCTGATAACAGGTGACGGTTTTACACCGAAAGAATTGCACGATTATGCCAAGAGTTTACGAAACGAGCTATTGACCGTTGACGGTGTTGGTAAGATCGCTATTGGCGGGGCGCAGCCCGAAGCTATTTATGTGGAAATTTCACGCGAACGTGCGGCCGCACTTGGCGCGTCTGTGGATCAGGTTTATAATGATCTGGCAAAACAAAACTCGGTCACTCAAGCAGGTAATGTAAAAGTTGGCAATCGCCGTCTGATCATAAGCCCTACTGGCGCCATTGATTCCGTCGACGCCATTGGAAACCTGATTGTATCGACAGGGAATTCCGGCGCGGTTGTATATTTGAAAGATATTGCGACGGTGCGCCGTAGCTACCAGGATCCAATTGCTTCGGAAGTGCGCTATAATGAACAGCCAGCACTTAGCCTCGCAATTGCAAGTGTCACAGGGGCAAATGTCGTTAAAATGGGCGAAGGGATTACGGCAAAATTAAAAGAGGTGGATAGCCGCCGCCCTTACGGTATTGAGCTACATGAATTTTACCATCAGGGAAATATTGTCTCTATTGCCGTGAATGATTTTGTCGTCAATGTGGGGCTTGCGCTGTTGATTGTGTTGGTAACGTTGATGATCTTTATGGGCTGGCGTTCTGCGCTCGTGATCGGCGGCGTATTGCTGATTACAATCGCAGCCACACTTGTGACCATGAACATGATGGGCATTCCTATGCACCGTATTTCCTTGGGTGCACTAATTGTTGCCCTTGGTATGTTGGTTGATAACGCCATTGTTGTGACGGAAGGTATTCTTATCGGTACACAAAATGGTCAGAAGAAGCTTGCTATTGCCAAAAAAATTGTAAAGCGAACAATGTGGCCTCTGCTTGGCGGAACCCTCGTCGGAATTTTTGCGTTTGCGCCTATTGGTTTCTCGCCAGGGGCCACGGGTGAGTATGCTGGTCATTTGTTCTGGGTTATCATGATTTCGCTTGCCTATAGCTGGATTTTCGCGGTTACAGTTGTACCTCTCTTTGCTGATTTGCTGTTTAAAGAAGGCAGTGGTGAAGCAGGTAGTGTGAAACCCGATGGTAAATTCATGAGCGCTTATAAAAACTTTATGCGCGGTGTTTTGAAAGCACGTTGGTTGGTGCTCGGGGGCGTTGCGGCTTTGTTTGCATTGTCGCTTGTAGGCTTTGGCAAGGTTAGACCTGCGTTTTTCCCGGCCTCAACAACGCCGCAAATCGTTGTTGATTATTGGTTGCCCGAAGGCATCGATATTAGTGTTACAAAAACCGATATGCTAAAGATGGAAGCCGATTTTTTTGCTCGTGATGATGTAGAAGGGGTTCAGACATTAATCGGTCAGGGTGCGTCACGGTATATGTTGATATATGAATCAGAGCCTCAAAACAATTCCTATGGGCAGTTATTGTTGAAGGTGAAGGATCATAACGAGATCAATACAATGATCCCGCAAATCCAAAACTATATTGATAAGAATTATCCAGATGCACAATCAAAAGTCTGGCGCTTCTCACTCGGCCCTGGCGGTGGTTCCAAAATCGAAGCTGAATTTTCCGGCTCTGATCCAGTTGTCTTGCGCCGCCTTGCCAATGAAGCCAAAGCTATATTTGTCAGTGACGGGCGAGCAATTTCCATCAAGGATGATTGGCGTCAACCCGTCAGCGTCATTGAGCCTCTCTATAATGAGACCCGTGGACGCCGCGTTGGCATTTCCCGGGAAGACATGTCGAACGCGATACAAACTAATTTCTCAGGGCGCTCTGTTGGTGTCTACCGTGAAGGCGATGTTTTAATTCCCATTATAGCGCGGGCACCAGCACGTGAACGCGGCGATGCCAACAGCATGGCTGATATTCAAATTATTAGTCAGGCTTCGGGTAAAACGGTTCCTTTGGTTCAAGTGGTTGATGGATTTCAAACCACATGGCGCAATGGCCGAATTAAGAAATTAGACCGGGTGCTCACAATCACGGCACAAGCTGACGCTGGCGCAGGTGAAACCGCTGGTAATTTGTTTGCTCGTGTTAGGCCTCTAGTCGAAGCTATGGACATTCCCGATGGATATAATCTGAATTGGGACGGGGAATATGGCGATAGTCAAGAAGCCAATGATGGCTTAGCTTCGACACTGCCTATGGGACTCCTTGCCATGGTGCTTGTAGTTGTCATTTTGTTTAATGCCTTTAAACAGCCAATCATTATCTGGCTTGTGGTGCCGCTTGCCTTAATTGGCGTGGTATTTGGCCTGCTTATCACCGATACGGGGCTTGAATTTATGGCCATTGTCGGCTTGCTCGCCTTATCGGGGTTGTTGATTAAAAACGGGATTGTACTCGTCGATCAAATGGACTTGGAGATCAAGGAAGGGAAACCGCGCTTTGATGCTATTATTGATTCCACTTCCAGCCGTGTCCGACCCGTGATGATGGGCTCTCTGACAACCGTGCTGGGTTTGATCCCATTGCTCGGAGATGCCTTCTTTAAAGCAATGGCAGTTGTCATGGTCTTTGGGCTTAGCTTCGCGACGGTTCTTACATTGGTTGTGGTGCCCGCACTTTATGCAGTGTTCTTTAGAGTGAAAAACAACGAAACCGCTGCGTAAGCAAAGGCGATTTTTTGCCGCGTAAGCAAAGGCTAATTTTGAAAGGAAATATCATGCGTAATTTACGTTTATCCGTCTCTACATTGGCGATTGCCGTTTTTCTCACGGGCTGCGGAACCACATCCGAAGTTGTCAACCAAGAAGCCACGTCCATAGCGCAATCAAGCATTGCTAACGCTAATGTGCCTACAGATTGGGCCGCCGTTGGTAAACGGGTTGGAGATGTTCAGGTCGGTTGGGTGAAAACCCTTGGCGATCGCACCCTGTCCAAATTGGTTAGCGAAGCGCAAACCAACAATAGAAATCTACAAGCATCTGCGGCCAATGTGGAGCGGTCCTGGGCGCTGGCAAAACAGGCTGGCGCGGAATTGTCCCCTCAAGTGGGAATAAGCGCTGGCGGTGGCGGTGGCGGCGCAGGCAATGGCGGCGGTAGCGGCAATTTCAATCTTGGCGTACAGGCCAGTTGGGAAC
>QIKS01000234.1 GCA_003233025.1 Hellea balneolensis
CGCTGGCGCCGGGGTGTCGGACAATCAAGCAGATATTGGCACACCATGATTTGATTTTTTGTTCGCATATAGCCTAAGCGCGGACAATGGTGTAAAGAGATGAGAATTGTATGAGACGGAGAAAGACATGATTTGGTTAATCCTGGGGGCGGTGGTATTGGCCAGTTTGTTTTATATGACCAAACCGTTTTACATGAAGGCTTCAGATCAAAGCTTTAAGGACGAGCGCAGGGCTTATAAGCGCCAAATTGCCGAGCTGGATAAATTGATAAGCAGGGACACCGGGGACAGGCCAGCATTGCAGGCCGCCAAAGCGGATTTGCAGCGGCGATTACTGGCAAATGATGACGCCGGGCTTAAGAGCAAGCCGCCGGCTGCCGGTTTTATTGCCGGCTTTTTCGTTCTGTTTGGATTTGCCGCTCTTGGCCTTTATGCCACATTAGGTACTCCAGAGCTGGCCAAGTTTGGCATTTTGTCGGCTGAGCGCGGCGGCGCAGATAATTTATCTTTGGAACAGCTTGTTGTTAAACTTGAAAGCCAATTGCAACAAGAGCCGCAAAACCCGCAAGGTTGGGTAATTTATGCCCGCAGTTTGATGCAGTTGCAACGCTATGACCATGCACTAGAGGCCTATGAACATGCGTTAAAGCTGACGGATAACAATCAAGACCTTGCTGCAGAACTGGCCCGTGCCAAAGCCCATATTGAGGAGCAGGAATAGGTTTAAGTGACTTTTTGGGCCTGCTTAAACGTAATCAGCTTGCGGCTTTCCTCGTGCCAAAGTTTAAGCCCAACACACGAAAAACTGCGCCACAATGTCAGGCGTTTGATGGTTTTAAGCTTGGGATGGTCGCGCAAAGCTTCCGACAGCCGGTAAAACGGAATGCGGGCATTAAGATGATGGACATGATGAATGCCAATATTTGCGGTTAGCCAGCGCAAGGGTTGGGGCAGATCATAGTGCGAGCTACCGTAAAGGGCCGCGTCATGAACATCCCAATCCTCTGAGGTCTCCCAATGAGTGTCTTCAAATTGATGTTGGACATAAAACAGCCAGATGCCCATAGCGCCTGCGCCAACAATCATCGGTAGATATATGATGAAAAATGCCGCGGCGCCCATGATCCATATCAACCCGGCCGCCAGAACAATAATAGAGGCATTAGTGCCCATGGCACTGATCCAGTATTTGGCTTGCTTGCGCATATATTTGTCGGGCAAACGCTGGTTTAATAAAAACACATAAATCGGCCCGATGAGAAACAGGACAATGGGATGGCGATAGAGCCGGTAAGCCAGCCGCCCTGATTTTGACCGCGCTTTGTATTCCCGCACGGTGAGTGTTCTGATATCGCCAACGCCGCGTTTGTCTAAATTGCCCGATGAGGCGTGGTGGTCAAGATGGGCTCTGCGCCATACCGCAAAGGGGGTCATGGTCAAAACGCCGATAATCCGTCCCGTCCAGGCATTGGCGGATTTGGATTTAAAAAACGCACCGTGGGAACAATCATGCTGGATCATAAACAGGCGCACCAAAAACACGCTTGCCGCCATGCTGAGAAGGAGGGCCAGGGCAATATGAACCGACAAGGCTATATAGGCCGCCACCCAAAGGATAACCAGAGGGATAAAGCTTAAGCATATTTCTAAAACACTGCGCAAGGGTGCCGGGGTGCGGTAGTGCATAAGCGTACGCATCCATTCGCTGGCCGGAGTTTGAGATACGGTCAAAATATTACCTTTCGGATTGTTGAAGGGGGGACGAAACCAGGAAGGAGAGCGTACGAATCATAATAACTGCTTTAAAGCAGTCGCGAGATTATACAAGGCTGATTGCACAGATAATGGCCATGATAGCGCATTTGTGATGAAAGTTGAACTTCATGCTGCGTCCAGTCCGATATCAAAATTAGGCGCTGAATGGGTGAGGGCGCCGACGGAAATAACATCGACACCTGTGGCGGCTATGGCTTTGACACTGGCCAAAGTGACGCCGCCAGAGGCTTCCAAAATCACTTTGCCTTTGCCCAGCTGCACACATGTTTTCAAATCGGCCAAAGACATATTGTCGAGCAAAATAACGTCCGGCCCATAGGGCAGCACTTTCTTAAATTGCTTTGGCGTATCCACTTCAATGGAGACGCGGCACATATGGTCGGCGTTTTTCATGATGGCAGCCACGGCTTTCTCAATGCCGCCGGCCAGGGCAATGTGATTGTCTTTGACCATAATCGCATCGGACAAGGACTGGCGGTGGGTATGGCCGCCGCCGTGCAAGACGGCGCGTTTTTCCAAAGCGCGCAGGCCGGGTGTCGTCTTGCGTGTTGCTGCGATACGGGTTTTGTGCGGGCGGACGGCGGCGACAAATTGTGCGCTTAAACTGGCAATGCCGGACAGCCGGCCCATGAAATTAAGCGCGGTTCGCTCGGCCATGAGCAAAGAGCGCACCTTGCCTTCGACGCTGGCAATGATGTCGCCTTTCTGGACGGGGCTTGCATCGGTTATATGGGTGTTAAAGATAATATCCGTGTCGACCAGCTCGAAGGTCAGCGCTGCGGGTTGCAGGCCGGAGATAATGCCCGTTTCTCTCGCCTTGAAATACAGTTTTGCCTTTGCCGTGGCCGGGACAAGCAAGTTCGCCGTCACATCGCCGCCATTGCCAAAATCTTCTTTAAGGGCGCGGCGTACCATAGGTTCGACGATAATTTGTGGCAAAGGCGGGAGAAAGTTTGACATAATTAATCCAACATATTGTAGGTGATATAACTTGAACGGGCAGGGTTGCTCTCAACTGGAAAGTCATCGCGAAAATGCCCGCCGCGGCTTTCCTCGCGGGCCAGGGCGCTGGCCGCAATCATGCGCGCTGCGATCAGGGGGTTGGCCGGGCCGACCTCATCGATCAGGCCTTCAATAATTCCCATTAATTGCGCCAAGCCTTTGGCTGTGCGCCGCACGCCGCAAGAGGCGCTCATGGCTTGGCGTAATGTGGCCGAAACTTCCGGGGTCATAGAGAGCCAGGGTTGCTTATGGATATTGTCGGCTTTTCTGCGCTCATCGGCGCTGTCCAAAATCGAGGTTGCGGCCCGGCCTCCAAATACGCACGCCTCCAACAAGGAATTGCTGGCCAGGCGGTTGGCGCCGTGGACGCCGACGCTGGCGCACTCGCCAATGGCATAAAGCCCGTCAATATTCGTACGCCCCATATTGTCCGTCATCAGCCCGCCCATATGATAATGCACGGCGGGGGCAATGGGGATAAGCTGGCTGCGCGGGTCAATCCCGGCGCTCATACAGCTTTCAAAAACTGTCGGAAATTCGCTTGGGAAATGGGCGCCGACAGCGCTGCGACAATCCAGGAACGGCATGTCGCCTTTTTGGATTTGGGCAAAGACGGCGCGGGCGACGTCGTCGCGCGGGGCCAATTCGCCCTCTTTATGATAGCGGCCCATAAATCTTTTACCGTGCTTATCAACCAGTGTTGCGCCTTCGCCGCGCAGGGCTTCGGTGGCCAAGGGGGCGGGGTCGCGGCCGATATCAATGGCGGTGGGGTGGTATTGGACAAATTCGGCGTCGCGTATCACGGCGCCGTGCACCGCCGCCATGCCCAGCGCATCACCGCGCGCGGTTTTTGGATTGGTTGTCACGGCAAAAAGCCCGCCAACACCCCCCGTGGCCAGCACGGTTGTATCGGCGCTAATGGCCATGAGGGTGCCGTCATCCTTGCGCGCCATCGTACCCGCAATGCCGCCGTGTCCGTCCGAAAGCAGGCTCTCGGCCCGCCAACCGATCAAGGCGGTAATATGCTGTGCCTGCTTGGCTTGTTCGACCATTATTTCGATAATCGCTTTGCCGGCCAAATCGCCCTTGACCCGCGCAACCCGCGGGCGTCTGTGGGCGGCTTCTAAGGACAGCAGCAAATCTCCGCGCGGATCGGTATCAAATTCAACCCCGTATTTCATCAAGTCCCGCACCCGGCCTGGGCCTTCGCGGGCCAAGATCATGGCAATGTCAGGGTCAACAAGCCCGTCTCCGGCTGCGATCGTGTCCTCGGCATGATCCGCCGCGCTGTCGCCGGGGCCGATGGCAGACGCAATCCCCCCTTGCGCCCATGCGCTCGCCGCCCCTTTAACGGAACGTCGTGACGTCAGCACAAATACGGGTCTGGGGGCGAGTTTCAGCGCAAGGAACAACCCCGCCAATCCGGCCCCTACCACCAGTACAGAGCCAGCAGGAAGATGTGTTGTTTCAAGATCGCCCAATGGCATCGTCAATAGCCTCCTCATTCAAACTGCTCTTAGCAGGTGGGGTATGAGGGGGCAAATGGTAAGGTGGACATTTTCACAAGCCAAATCTACGGTTGAAGGCGATTGCTTTATTAAGCTTGCCTGTATATAATCGCAGGCTATGAACGGAAAACCAAACGCCAATTTTTTTTCACCAAAACCGCTTTCGCGGCAATTGCTCGAACGCATTAGTGCGCTTGAGGGCCTGTATATGTCTGAGAAAATGAAGTCCAAATTTGCAGAGTTTGACGTACAAAAACTCACGGGCGCTGAGCGTCGGGTTCAATTGTTGGCGCAATATAAGAACGCCTAGATAATGGTTTATACGGCCAAGGATGACCCGTCTTGTTATCCGGGTGCAACCGTATTACGCAACAAGGCCAATATCCGGGATGGTGATATGCTGGCTGAGTTTGAATTGGCTATGTCACTAACACGATCTGAAGAAAACTTACCAAATGGTCGCCTGGATTATGCACACTATAAAGCATTGCATCATCATTTGTTCCAAGATGTATATGATTGGGCCGGGTTGCTCCGAACAATACGCACCGGAAAATCCGGGCACTGGTTTTGCTACCCTGAACATATAGACCAAGAAATGCGCCGTATATTTTCAAATTTGATATCTCGAAATTGGTTTACGGGGTTGAGCAAAGAAAAATTTGTATCGGAAGCCGTGCATTTTCTTGCTGAAATAAATGCCGTTCACCCGTTTCGAGACGGTAATGGTCGCGCCCAAATGACGTTTCTGGTTCTCCTGACCGAAAATGCCGGATTTACATTTGATGACAATAAGTTGGAACAAAAAGAGGTGCTCAATGCCATGATAGACAGTTTTCAGGGCAATGAAACTGCGTTGCTGAAGTTACTCAGAAAACTGATCGTTTAAAGTTCCGGCAAGCTTAGAACGGTTTAGATGAAATTTGATAAGATGTGTCTCAAATCACCTTAATATCCTTATGCACCGCTTTGGGATCAAAATGACCTTTCTTGCCCGGCGGGGGGAGGTCGATCATTCTTTGGACGGCGCGCCTTGCTTTTATAGCGATATGTTTGGGGATTTTTACTTCGTGTTTTTCGTCGCGCAAGCACTCATATATATTTTGCAAAGTGATGCGTTTCATATGCGGGCAGAGATTGCACGGGCGGACGAAATCTACGTCCGGGTTGGCCATGGCGACATTGTCGGACATGGAGCATTCGGTGAGCAGGATGACGTTTTTTGGTTTATTGTCGCTGACATAATCAGACATGGCTTTGGTCGAGCCGGTAAAGTCGCTCTCGATCACCACATCGGGCGGGCATTCGGGATGAGCCAGCACGACAACGCCGGGGTGAGCGGCCCGCATTTCGCGCACATCTGTAGCGGAGAAGCGGGCATGAACTTCGCAGCGGCCATGCCAGGCGATGATTTCAACGTCGGTCATATTGGCGACGTTTTTGGCCAGGAATTCGTCTGGCGCCATAATGACTTTCGGCACGCCGAGGCTCTCGACCACCTGCACGGCATTGGATGAGGTGCAGCAAATATCGGTTTCGGCCTTAACATCGGCGGTGGCGTTGACATAGGTGACAATGGGCACGTTCGGGTATCTTTGCTTGATCAGACGCATATCGTCGCCGGTAATGGAAGAGGCGAGGGAGCAGCCGGCCCGCAAGGACGGGATCAGGACTTTCTTGTCCGGGCACAAAATTTTGGATGTCTCGGCCATGAAATGCACCCCGGCCTGGACAATTATATCGGCGTCGGTTTTGGTGGCTTCGATGGCCAGGCCCAAACTGTCGCCTTTATAATCGCCGATCAGGGCGAAAATATCCGGCGTCATATAATTATGGGCGAGGATCACGGCATTTTTTTGCTTTTTAAGCTGATTGATAGCGTGGACGAGGGGGGCGTAAGCGGGCCATTCAAATTTCGGAATGAAAGTGCTGACTTGCTCATAGAGATGATCGGTAGCAGCGCGGACTTCATCGGTATAGGCAAGTGCCCCCGTTTTCATTTTTTTGGGCACAGCGCAGACGCCGTTTTCAACTTCTAAAGTTTGACCAATCCAATGGCCGTCTTCCCAGTTATTCAATGTATCAACCATGAGAAAACTCCTTATCCCTCTTTATATAGGGGGCCTAGCTTAATTGTTCAAACCTTAGCAGGAATTTCTTTTGGGCCTCAGGCACGCTGCACGGCGAAAGTTTTAATTTGATATCCGCGGGCGGGCAGGTGAAATGCTTGTTGGCTTCCGCCGTGCTAAACCCGGCGATTTGTACGGCCTCAAAATAGGCGCAATAAATATCGCATTTTTTAATCGCTTTTTTAAGGGCGGGTTTTGGGTTTGGCGGCAAGCCAAAACGCACATGGATGGCCGTCTCGATGCGGGCTTCCACATGTTTGTAATCAATACCAAGGGCGGCTTTAAACGGCGAAATCATATCGCCAACAACATATTCAGCGGCGTCGTGGAGCAGGGCGGTTAATTTATCAGGCGTGCTGGCTTTGGGGTTAAGTCGTGAAAACAAATCTTCCACAACCACGCAATGCTCCGCAACCGAGAAAGCATGATCGCCAATTGTCTG
>QIKS01000081.1 GCA_003233025.1 Hellea balneolensis
TCCTTGCGGTCGCGGGCAGAAGCCAATACGGTTTGGGATAGGTTAAACACCTCGATGAGTGATCTCATTACCAACAGTTATTTCTCCGATATCAAACGTGTGGATTTGGATGCCAAGGGCATTTATTATCGGCTGCGGGTTAGCGGTTTGGTCGATAGAGCAGAGGCGGACGCTTTGTGCGCGCGATTTAAATCGCGCGGGCAGGAGTGCATTGTCACAAAAAGATGAATGCAAATGCGGCAATTTTTGGCTGTTCTGGCCCCGAGCTAAACGCCGGAGAAGCCGCATTTTTCAGGGATTGTAATCCGTGGGGTTTTGTTCTTTTTTCCCGCAATGTGGAAACGCCAGAACAACTTAAACGCCTATGCGCCGATTTGCGCGCCAGCGTCGGTCGCGACGCGCTTATATTTGTCGACCAGGAAGGCGGGCGTGTCCAAAGGTTAGGCCCGCCCCATTGGCGCAAAGCCCCGCCGGCGCACGATTTCGGCAAGCTGTATGAGCGAGAGCCCCGCGCCGCATTGCGGGCTATATGGCTGAATTTTCGCCTGATTGCTCACGCCTTAAGAGATGTCGGGATTACGGCCAACTTTGCGCCGGTTGTGGATATTCCTGTCACAGGCGCTGACCCGATTATTTCTGATCGTGCATTTTCGCGCACGCCTGCGGCGATGGTCGAAATGGCCGATGCCTGCATGGCAGGCTTAAGCGCTGGCGGTGTTGCGCCGGTGATTAAGCATATACCGGGCCATGGCCGGGCGAGCGTCGATAGCCATAAGGCTTTGCCGGTTATTGCCGACGGACTGGCTGCGCTGGAAAACAGTGATTTCGTTCCGTTTAAAGCTTTGGCGCAAGCGCCCATGGCTATGACCGCGCACCTTGTTTTGGAAAAAATAGACGATGAACATCCGGTCACCGTTTCAAAAACGGCGATTAAGCGCATTATTCGCGACCATTTTGGTTTTGACGGTTTGCTGATGAGCGATGATTTGGATATGAAGGCTTTAGACGGGGATTTAAGCTTTCTGACAAGGCGGGCATTGGCGGCGGGATGTGATATCGTCTTGCAGTGTAATGGCAAAATGGCCGACATGGTCAAGGTTGCGAAAGCCCTAAAACCCCTAAGCGGCGCGAGTTTGCGCCGGGCATTTGTCGCCCAATATATGTGCGAAGACGCCGAAAACTTTGACGCCAAGCAGGGGCTTGAAGAATATAATATGCTGATGGCAATTCTTGATAGAGACGACCGGGCACTATGACGGCGGATGATTTCCAAGACGAATTGGCCTTTGAAGCCGCCGAAGATGCGGCGGAAGATGGCCATGCTCTCATTCTCGATATTGACGGCTTTGAAGGGCCTTTACATTTATTGCTTGAACTGGCGCGGATGCAAAAAGTCGATTTGGCCCGCTTGTCGATTTTAGAACTTGCCGATCAATATCTAAGCTTTATCAAATCCGCGCACGGGATGCGCATTGAGCTAAAGGCTGATTATTTGGTGATGGCGTCCTGGCTTGCTTATCTGAAATCACGCTTGATCCTGCCAACGCCGGAGGGTGAGGAGCAAATGCCCGAGGCGGAAGAGCTGGCCGCTCATTTAGCATTTCGTTTGCAAAGGCTGGAGGCCATGCGCCGCGCCGCATCGGGGTTGTTCAAGCTTAAAGTCACCGGGCAAAGCATTTTTGTGCGCGGGCTTCCCGAAGGATTAAGGTCGCGGACAACGCCTCTTTATCAGGCTGAGTTGTTTGATATGATCAAGGCTTACGGCGACATTCGTTCGCAAGCTGCCATTCGCAAAGTAAAACTGACACCCCCTTTGGTGTTGGCTATTGATGAAGCCCGTTCGCGCTTGGCGCGGGCTATCGGTGATTTGGGGGGGACATTGGAATGGCTGTCTTTGGACGATTTACTGCCAAATGCAGATGAATTTGAAACGCCCTTGCCGCCCCGTTCCATCAAAGCCAGTTCCTTGCTGGCCGGGCTTGAATTGGCGAAAGAAGGAAAGTTGGAAATGCGCCAATCGGGTGCATTTAAACCGATTTTTCTACGCAAATTAAAAGAGGATGAAAATGGCTGATAATTCAACCCCCCCGTCACGGGTGGAAAAAGCCGGGGCGGGTATTGAGGACGATATCGTCGTCTTAAATGAACGCTTGCAAAGCAAAGCTGACGGGGAAACCATTGACCATGATATGCGTCATTTGGAAGCGCTTTTGTTCGCCGCCGTCGAGCCGATTGACATAGAAACATTGCGCGAGCGTATGCCGGACGGCTGTGACGTTGGCGCGTTGATCGCTCGCTTGGCTCGCGATTATGGTGGGCGGGGGGTAAATCTTGTGCGGGTGGCCGAACGCTGGCGCCTTCAAACCGCGCCCGATTTGGAACCTTACCTGGTTGACATTAAGGAAGCCCCGCGAAAGCTTTCCAATGCGGCCTTGGAAACTTTGGCGATCATTGCCTATCACCAGCCGGTTACACGGCCCGAAATCGAAGACGTACGCGGTGTGTCCGTCTCCGCCGGCACCATTGATGTCTTGTTGGAGCTGGGCTGGATCCGTCTGCGCGGGCGTCGCCGCACGCCGGGCCGTCCGGTAACTTACGGGACAACGGAAAACTTCCTGGCGCATTTTAATCTCGAACAAATTACCGACCTTCCGGGCCGCGACGATCTTAAAGCCGCAGGCTTGCTTGATGCGCGCCTGCCAAAGGATTTTGAAGTGCCAACGCCGATGATGTCTATGGACGTGGACGAAGACCCGATCGAGGACGAAACCACGGACGGGGAGTTCGTTTTAGACTTCCTTGAAGATGATGAAAAACTGGCCCTTGATGATTAGCCTTTAAATGCATATATTAGATCGTGAGGGATAGCCCTCATAAAGGAAAACACTATGACTGCGCACCCTCTCGGCTTGATTGTTATTGGCATTCTTATTTTGGTTCTGTTTGGAGGACGAGGAAAAATTTCCTCGATTATGGGTGATGTGGCTAAGGGTATTACCAGCTTTAAAAAGGGTTTGAAAGATGACCCGGAAGCTTCTGACAAAGCCGATGAGGCCATTGATGTCACGCCGCCAAAAGGCAAAAAGAAAAATAAATAAAGGCGCGCTATGCTGCCGCAACTCGGATTTACAGAAATTATCCTTATCGCCGTCTTGGCCCTTGTCGTGGTCGGGCCAAAAGACTTGCCCGTCATGATGCGTAAAGCTGGGCGGTTCATGGCGAAAATAAAAAGCATGGGCGCTGAGTTTAAGCAGGCATTTGATCAGATCGGCGAGGAAGACGAGCTTAAAGAACTGCGCCGTGAAATTGACGAGCTTAAATCCATGGGCCAGTTGTCAAATTTGTCCGATGAAGCTTTTGAGGAAGACATGCGCGCCCTTGATAAGGATTTGCGTGACGGTGTGCAAACCACTGAACCACCCGCTAAGAAAACCAGTGATGACAGCTAAGTTGGAAAAGGACGGAGACAAGGAGGTTGAGGACAGCCGCGCGCCTTTGCTGGAGCATTTAAAAGAGCTGCGGACGCGCATCATATTTTCCCTTATTGCGCTGATTGTTGGGTTTATCATCTGTTTGTTTTTTGTCCGCCCAATTTTTGAGCTTCTGGTTTATCCGTTCGAGCAGGCGGTGGACAGGGTGAGCGCTGATCTTGTGCGAGACGGAAAACCGGCCCTTGAGGGCGATTTGATTTATACGCAAGTGTTGGAATTTTTCTTTGTAAAGCTGAAGCTGGCTTTATTTGGCGGCGTGGTTTTGGCTTTCCCTGTCATCGCCTATCAGCTTTACCGCTTCGTTGCCCCCGGGCTTTACAAAAATGAGCGCGGGGCATTTTTGCCTTACCTTATTGTCTCCCCCGTCTTGTTTATCGCCGGAGCCAGCATGGTGTTTTTCTATATTTTCCCCTATGTGCTGGAGTTCGGCTTGCGCCAACAACAATCATTAGGGGACGGCGCACATATTACGCTGCTGCCAAAGGTTAGCGAGTATCTCAGCCTGGCGACCACGCTTTTCATCGCCTTTGGCCTGTCGTTTCAATTGCCGGTCATCCTGACATTTTTGGGCAGAATAGGCGTTGTCAGCTCGGCCGGCTTAAAGAAAGGCCGGCGTTACGCCGTTGTCGGTATTGCCATTTTCGCCGCTTTTGCCACCCCGCCAGACCCGTTTTCCCAGTTCATTCTCGGTCTGGCAATTTATTTGCTCTACGAGATTTCGGTCATCAGCGTGCGCTTGATTGAGCGAAAACGGAGGGACGGAGAGGCTGATTAATGCCTCCCCCCTAAACCCAATCCGGAATGCTTTCGGTTTTGAGAATTTCTTCCACGCTCGGGCGTTTGCGGATGAGCGCATAGCGTTCGCCGTCCACCAGAACTTCAGGCACCAAAGGGCGGGTGTTATACTGGGAAGCTTGCACCGCGCCGTAAGCACCGGCGGAATGGATAGCGACAAGATCGCCAGCTTTTAAGGTCGCAAGCTGGCGACCCGTGGCGAATGTATCGCCAGTTTCGCAGACGGGGCCGACAATATCATAGGTTTGCAACGGTGCGTTTTTTGGCGGCTGGCTCACGGGTTCAATATCATGATGGGCGCCGTAAAGCGCCGGGCGAATAAGGTCATTCATGGCGGCGTCCAGGATGAGAAAATTACGGGCACTACCGGTTTTAACATATAAAACTTTGCTCAACAAAACCCCGGCATTGCCTGCAATCATTCGGCCTGGCTCGAAGATAAGTTTGACATCAAGTCCCTTGGTCATCTCCTTGACCATTTGCCCATAAAGTGTCGGCAAAGGCGGCGCATTTTCGTCGTCGCGGTAAGGAATACCCAAACCACCACCAACATCGAGGGTGTCGATGGTGTGGCCGTCGCGGCGCAAGGTTTTGACCAAGGCGACCAATTTTGACAAGGCCGCTTTAAAGGGAGCCAGGCTGTCGATTTGGCTGCCGATATGCATATCAATGCCCTGAATTTTAATGCCGGACAGGTTTTGGGCGTGAGCATAGGCTTTTGGGGCGACATTGATATCAATGCCAAATTTGTTCTCGGCTTTTCCCGTCGAGATTTTCTCGTGCCCGCCCGCTTCAATATCGGGGTTGATGCGAAAGGCGATCGGGGCGACCATGCCCATATCCAGGGCCAGTTCATTGAGGGCTTCCAATTCTGGCAAGCTCTCCACATTGAATTGATAAATTCCGGCTTCTAAGGCGGCGCGCATTTCATCGCTGGTTTTACCAACACCCGAGAAGACGATTTTTTGCGCAGGAATACCGACGGCTAAAGCCCGCAGCAATTCGCCGCCGCTGACCACATCTGCGCCGCAGCCAAGTTTGGCCAGCACGCGCAATACGGCCAGATTGGAATTGGCTTTGACCGAATAGGCGATGAGGCTGTCCATACCGTCCAATGCGTCTGCGAAAACACGGTAATGACGGGTGAAAGTGGCGGCTGAATAAACATAGCACGGTGTGCCGATATCATCGGCTATAGCTTGCAAGGATGTATTTTCGGCCTGCATTTGGCCGTCTTTAAAATGAAAATGTCGCATGGGGTATCCCGTAAAAAGTAAACAGATAAAATGAAAGGAAAGTTTGGGGCGAGCAAGGATGAGCCAAAATTATGACGGCTGATCATTGCTCTCCTGCTTTTGTTTGTCCGTATCGACTTGCGGTGCTTTATCTCCCCACAATGGCGGCGGTGTCTGCAACTCGCCCTTAATGCCGCACGCGCTTAAGAAAAGCGCAGCGCCTAAGACTAAAACGGTAGATTTGCGTACAGAAACAGTTTTCATCATCAAGCGCTTATAGGGGGTTGTTGGGGATGCGTAAAGTGCTTGGCTTACAAAAATTTAACTGGCAGTTTGGATAAAATTCGCTTCTATGGCGCAAAAGTGAGAGAGGAATTCACAATGAAAACAAAATTGGTAATGCTGGCATTGGTTGCCGCAATGAGCATGAGTGGTTACGGCGTTGCCGGGGAAGCTGAAGATAAAGCTGCGGGCATTGGCTGTAATCCCGCCAAAAGATTGGTCTCAGCGCTTGGCAAGCTTTCCAAGGCCAAGCCAGGGCAGAAAAACAGTGCCGTCGTTACACCGAGTTTAAAGATCATTGCTACGGACGGCGGCGTTTTGCCAGAGCGGTTTTTTTATCGCAATGAGGGCGTTGAAACGGCTTTTATTTTGAATGAATTTGGCGTTGTCACGGACATCGCCAAGATCAAAACTATGCCCAAAGCAGGGGAGATGTGTATCCAGGATATGACACGGCGTGACAAACCTGAAGGAGAAAAGGGGCTGTCTATACAGTTTGAGATGGGGTTTTCCTATATCAACAATTCCGGCGTGCATTCGGCTTTGGAACTGCAAGACGGGTTGGATGATATTCGCTCTCAGATAAAGAAAATGGCGCCATTGATTGCGCGCCCCCTTGTGCCAAAATTGACCCATATGGTTGTTTTTCCGGAAGGAAATTCGGAGGATGAAGAAGGTGTCGATCTCGATATTCGCGCTCAAAAAGACGGAGAAATACTGCCTGCACGTGTGGCGCGGGATTTTGGCAATGGATATATCGTGGAAATGGCTCACTTAAAAAAGCTGGGTGCAGACCAATTACACATTACGGGCGGCACATACAAATTAAGCCCGATGTTTAAGCCAAGACAAGAAGACGGTGAGCAAAGCACAGAGAAGGCCGAAAAATAATCGGATGTGTGCTTGCCGTGTAAGCTGTGACTAGTTATATCGGCTTCAAGCAAACCGGATAGATTATGCACGACATTAAGGCCATTCGCCAAAACCCTGAAATTTATGAGGCCAGGCGCGGACTAGCGCCGCAGTGCGACACGATTTTAAATAAGGATAAATTGGTGCGCCAAGCCCTCAAGGTTCAGCAAGAAGCGGAAGCGGCGCGCAATGCGGCTTCCAAGCAAATCGGGGCGGCTATGGGGCGCGGTGACAAGGAAGAGGCCGAGCGGCTGAAGACCGAAGTTGCGGGCGCTAAAA
>QIKS01000045.1 GCA_003233025.1 Hellea balneolensis
TGCCAATCGGGGGCGATTTCATATAAAGGGAACAAAACGAAAGGCCTGTCCAACATGCGCGGATGGGGTAAGGTTAAAGCTTTGGCGCGCACGGTTTTGCCTTGATAGTCGAGAATGTCCAGATCCAATGGCCGACTGGCATTTTTGCGCATTTGTTTGCGGCCAAATGCTTGTTCGCATGTTTTTAGGGCCTGTAAAAGTTCAGCGGGGGCTAAGCTGGTTGTGACGCTGATAACCGCATTGGTGTAAGGGTTTTGAGCTTTCGGGTCAGGCCAGGCCGGGCTTTGCCAGAGAGCGGAAACTTTACGTTGGCGGATTTTATGGCCGGCCAGCCAAATTATCGCTCTGTCAAATGTCTGGGCGGGCAGCAAAACCTCCCCCTCAAACAAAGCTTTTTGATTGGCACCCAGGGCGATAAAAATATCCACAAGGCCCTAGCCTCGCTCTTTCATCAGCCTGGCTTTTTGCTTGTTCCAATCGCGGGTTTTGACGGTTTGGCGTTTGTCGATATTCTTTTTACCAACGCCGACACCCAGTAAAAGCTTCACCAAACCCCGGTCATTAAAATACAGTTTTAACGGGACGAGCGTGCGGCCTTTGCGGTTAACTGCCCCCATTAATTTATCAATTTCACGACGCTTGAGCAGCAGTTTTCGCGGCCGTGTCGGGTTGTGGTTAAATTGGCTGGCTGGCTCATAAATCGGGAAATTGGCGTTGATCAACATTAATTCTTCGTTTTCAACCGCGGCGTAACTCTCGGCGATATTGGCTTTGCCTTGCCGCAAAGCTTTAACTTCCGTGCCGACCAAACACAAACCGGTCTCAAAGGTTTCCTCAATTGCGTAATCAAACCGCGCCCGGCGGTTAAGAGCGATGGGTTTGGTGTCAGATGTTTTCTTCTTGCTCGCCATTAAAATTCAATACCCGCTTGGCGCATTGCCGCCCGAACCTGCTTTTTTGTACTGTCAGAACAGGTAATTATTGGCAAGCGCACATCTTCATTCATCATACCCAGCAAACTTAAAGCATATTTTGCCGGGGCCGGGCTGGGGTCGATAAAGATGTCTTTAAACAAACGGTCAAGCGTGCGGTGTTGCTGACGCGCCGCGCTAAAATCACCGCGCGCACATGCGCCGTGAAATTCGGCGCAAGCTTTGGGCGCTATATTGGAAGCAACCGAGATACAGCCCTGCCCCCCATGCGCCCAATGGGCCATAGCCGTCGGATCATCCCCGGACAGCTGGACGAAATCCGCACCGCAAATATCCGTATATTCACTTATGCGCGAGATATCAGACGTGGCATCTTTCAACCCGATAACATTGGGGATTTGCGCAAGCCTGCCCATAGTTTCCACATCAATATCAACAATGCTTCGACTCGGTATATTGTAAATAATAATACCAATATCAATGGATTGCGCAATAATTCTAAAGTGCTGAACCATGCCTTCTTGGCTTGGCTTATTGTAATAAGGCGCAACCGCCAGCACGGCGTCGGCGCCTGCTTTCTGCGCCTCGACGGCCATATAGACGGCGGAAGCGGTATTGTTTGAGCCAATTCCGGCGATAACCGGCACCCGACCATCTGCTACATCGGCGCAGCGTTTCATCACTTCGATATGCTCAGATGTGCCGAGTGTCGAGGTTTCCCCCGTCGTGCCGCACGGCACAAGCCCATTGGTTCCTTGGGCAATTTGCCAATCGACAAACCGCTCAAAGGCATCATAATCAACCCCGCCCGGTGTGAAGGGGGTGACTAAAGCGGTTAAGGAACCTGATATTTCTCGTTCTCGTATCACGGTTAAGCCTTCCTAAAGCCATTACTTTTAAATATAGTCGCCAATTACTTTGATGAGCAGCAAGGCGGCATCATACAATCTTTCGCCTCATAGCTGCGTTCACTTGCCCAGTGCAAGTGTTTGATTAAATTAGTCGGTTGAGGAAAGCCAATGTTGAAACAACGAAAATCAGCCATATCTCGATTTACATCTCGGTTAAAGGCAGTGCTGACTTGCGCTCTCCTGATCTGCTTTAGCATGGGTTTTGGCTCGCTTAGCGCCCAGGCCAATATCCCCACCCCGCAACTTAAACCGGAAATACCCCATATATATACCGGGCTCAGCAAGCGTGACGGCACCCATTTTCGCCAAGGCATGCGGGCAGCAGACAGCCGCAGATGGGACGAGGTTAGCAACCATATAAGGCGAATTTCCAACCCAACGGCCAAACGGGTTTTAACATGGCGGATTGCCGTTGACGACCCTTATGTCTCATTGGATAGCTTAAGCGAGGTTGTCCACACCCAGAGCAATTGGCCGCGCATGACCCGCATTCGGGCCAAATCCGAAGCCCACCTATTTGATAACCCCCTCCTATTTGATAACCCCCTCAAGCCCGCCGATACTGTCGCCTGGTTTAGAGGTGCTAAGCCAGTTTCAGGCGAAGGGCGTGCTGCCCTTGCCCATGCCCATTACCAATTGGGCGACACCGTGTCTGGTGACAAATGGCTAAAACTGGCATGGCGGGAAAGCAAGCTGACACGGGATCGCCAAAAACGGATATTTTCGCGCTATAAACTTAGGTTAAGCCAAGACGATCACCGGGCGCGGGCCGATCATTTAATCTGGCTCGGACGTCGGCATTTTGGCAATGTCAACGGCTTATTGTCTTTAATGTCACGCTCTGACCGGGCGTTGATGGATGCACGTATGCGGGTGGCCGGCAATCGCACGGGTCTCGACGCGGCGGTTAATGCGGTGCCTAAGTCTTTGCAAATGGAGGCAGGTCTTTTGTTTGAACGGGCGCGCTGGCGCCGCACCCGCAAAAGCCAAGAATCCGCCCTGCCAGTCTACCTTCAAATAACCAAGCCCCCCTATTCCGACACAGGCAAAAACCGGCTGTGGCGCGAAAAGAAACTGATGTCCTATTGGGCCTTAAGGCACAAACGGTTTGATGATGCCTATAAGTTGAGCCTCAATCACGGATTTACCTCGGGCGCAAATTTCGCCGATGCGGAGTTTTTGGCCGGGTGGATTGCCCTGAGAAAATTGAACAATGCCGAACTGGCCGCGCAACATTTTGCCACGCTGGAAAATGGTGTTTCCCTGCCCGTATCTTTGGGCCGGGCTAGGTATTGGCGCGGGCGGGCGGCGGAACAGTTGGGCGATCCACTGGCCAATGCTTATTATGCTCAGGCCTCCAAATATCCCAATGTCTATTACAGCCAGCTCGCATCACAAAAACTAACCCAGGGCCTGTCCAATATTTCTCTACCGCCGGAAGCCACAGGCTCTTTGATCGCCGAGCAATTCTCCGCCCGCGAATTAATACGCGCCTTGCAAATGATCGGCGAAGTGCAAAATGAGCGGACATTTAACCAATTTTCTTTTCATCTTGATGATGTGTTGAGCCAAGCTGAAGAACTCACCTTACTCGCCAATATGGCACGGGATTTTGGCTATATGAAACCTTCTGTACGCGCTGCCAAACAGGCCGGCAGGCTCGACACGATGTTGACGCAGAGCGGCTATCCCATGCCTGATGTCATCACCGACCTACCGCCAACATTCGATATCGCCTTTATTTTGTCCGTTGCCCGTCAGGAAAGCGAATTTAACACCAAAGCCACCAGTCACGCCAATGCTTACGGCATTATGCAAATGATCAATTCAACCGCCCGCGCCACGGCCAAACAAGCCCGCTTGCCCTACCGCCGCTCATGGCTGATAAGCGACCCCCAATATGCAGCAAAGCTCGGCAGCCAGCATTTGCACGATCTTTTGGATGAATTTGACGGCTCTTACATCATGTCTGCCGCCGCCTATAACGCCGGCCCGCACCGGGTACGGACATGGATCAAAACCTACGGCGACCCGAGGCGTGGTCAGATCGACGCCATTGATTGGGTCGAAAGCATCCCGTTTTCCGAAACCCGAAATTACGTCCAGCGTGTCATGGAAAACATGCAAGTCTACCGCGCCCGCCTCAATAATGACCAAGCGGTTTTATATATCGGTCAAGACTTAACAAAGGGCGCGTTTCGGTAAATCCAATGTACTTCAAGAATTTGAAGCGTTTTCGGTTGTGTTTTTTTGCGCCTTGCAATAGAGATATTCGGTATAAGACTACTTATAAAAAATGGGGAACATCATGCTAAAACTACTCTTAACCACCGCCCTTGTCGGGTTGATTGCCACACCTGCTTTTGCGCAGTCCACCAAGGATAAATTATTGGCGTTAGAAGAGGCGCTTAATGATCCAAGTCCGATTATTCGGTTAGCAGCGGTTGAAGAAGCATTGGTTGATAGCAGTGCGGCGGTACGTCGATATGCGCAGTCCCAAGCGCTGGCCAGTGATGATGATGATATCAAGGCGATGGCGATTACGAGCTTTTTTCAGACACGGAAGCAATTGACGGTCTTGGTTGGGAAATCAGCGAAGTTACTGGCTAAAGAGGCATCGTTGAACGGTGATGAACAGGCTTTGCAAAAATTGAAGCAGAGTGAATACTCAAGTTATAGACAAGTCAATGCATATAACCCATCAATTATTTACCTTATAAAATCGTTCAATCCTACATCTGGTGAAGTCAAAGGGTATTGCATGAAGAACCAGACAGCAATTAATGAAAGATATCGTTTTACGGGATCCATTGTCGGAGATCAAATATCCCTGGAACACAAATGTCAGGTAAGTCCTCAAAGCTGTACAATCCAGATGCAACTCGCAAGCGATGCAAAATTTTTAGGCAGTATGCGGTGCGGTTCTAAAGTTGATTATCCAGCATATATCGAACTCCCGCTCAAATAGGGTTTGCCGCCAACCGAACCACTCGTAATTTTAACGGTGTGTTTTTGGATATAGAGGCAATGCCTAACCTAATGATCTTGGCTTTGCGAGCGCCGACAGTACAATGAACATCAGCGCCTTTGGCCGCGCAATATCGGTAGGGTGTTGTGGTGATTGTATCTGCACCGCCGCGTACTTCTACGCCCCCGAGATTGCCACCGCCGTCACAAGTTTCAATAACAATAGCCGTTGTGCGGACATTGTCAGGCATCAGATAATCCAGTGTAATACGCCCTTTTTTGTCTGGCTGCACAACCCAACAATCTAAACCAGCAATTAAACCATCCGGGGTTCCCGATATGGTTTGCCCTGTGAAGTTTAGAAGACGGGGATTGTTTTTAGGGTTGGAAGTCTGCTTGGGCGTTGTTGCGCTGCTTTCCATCTTATTAAAGAGCCTGCGGATTTCATCCATGCGAAGCACCGTTGCATAATGACCACCCCCACATACATTCTGGGGCTTGGTCTTTGTCTCCCCTCCAAACAGATCATCGAAATCAACCTCGACACCTTCACCGTCGCCGTCACAAACGCTGAGCACAAGCCCGAGCGGTAAGTCGCCACTGCCGAGCGTTGCTGCGCCGTCCCGGTCAACCAGCCCCCCCGAAAACCCTTGCTGGATTTTTGGGTTTTTGTTGGCGGCGGAAGACACCGGTTCAACAGAGAATTTTACGGCCCTCGCACCACCATCCGTCGTACGGATACGCAAAGGGAGAGACCGCGCTCCGCTGGTGGCTGTGTCGATTAAATTCAACCGTGCACCCGAACCCGCTTCAAGCACCGTATCCAGGCGGCGCACAGGCAATCTGTCAATACAGGTGCCGCCCAATCCCGTCACACGGGCAAAGGCCAAATCGATAGATGCGTCTGGCTGCACCGGGTTAACCGCCACCCCTGAACGTCCTTTGGCATCGTGTAGAACATCGCTTTTAAGAGAACCGCCGCGTTTTTGGAGAACATGGGCAGGTGTCGCAAGCCAACAACTGCCGTCTGTTGAGGAACCAAAAACATAACCATGTCCGTGGGCTTGGCCGGCGGCCCCTGCGCCAACCCGTACCACACCCGCTTGCGCAGATACGCAAAAACCCAGCGCCAAAACCAATAGGGAAGCCTTGATCGTTTTAAGCATTTTTCTTCTTCTTTGATTTTTTGGCGCTTGCGGTTTTTTTTGTTCTGGCGGGCTTGGGTTTCGCAGGGTTTCGAGAAGGCAAAACAGTTTGCATAACCGTTGCAACCGTTTGAATAATAATCAAAACGATCGCCAGGACAACTTGTATTCGGATAATGCCAGGATCACGAGTTTGGCTGACAAATGCTGCCGCGCCAATGGGGTCGGGTCTGCCTTCATTCCTTCCCTGAGCTGATCTGTAGAGCCAAACAGTATCGCTATCTGTCGATACATCGACTTGAAATGCTGAAATGCCGTTCTTGTCCAAAACCCGCGCCGCGCCAATCCACGGCAAAGGATTGGCGCCATTGTTATTGCCCCACTCATTAACGCTGGCTAACCTTGAGCCTGCCGGAAGGGTAACAACACCCGCGTCATAAAGCCCTCGCGCCCCTTTTAAAACACCAAAAATTCGCTCCACAGCCTTTGCCGTCACACGAACCTGGCCACTGATAAGGTCGCCAGGTTCTATTTCCAGACCGCTGCCAAATGTCCGTAACATACCAATGCTTCCTGTGCCCCAAACCGGTAATGTGGCCGGAAGCACGCCCGGGCACGGCTCATATTCCGGGTCGAGAAGAAATTGGGAAATTGCTGTCAGTTTTATTGTTGCGCCGCCGTCAATCTCAAAACTGCCTGCATGAAGGTCGGGGTTTACAGGCGTGAAACTTATCCCGATAGACCCGTTTCTGCCACGGCGATAGCGTATTGTCATACCGGATTGGGGAAGCAGGCGCCCTGTCAGGCACGTCTTTACCACCCGCTCCGTATCAAAGGGATCATTGTTGCTGATTAACAAAACATTGCTCATGGCGATACTGGCCGCATTGCTATCTGTGACTTGATATTCAAGCACTTCTGATTGTGCCGATATGGACAGGATAACATCAGGTTTGGGCAATGCCCATAACCCTATAAGGGCTAAAAGCACCAAAGCGCTCGAAATAAAAACTGTTCGCCGAAAAAGTGTATCCATTGCTTACGGAGTTTCAGAAGGGTAAGGCGGGAGATAAACATTAAAGCTCATCGTCTCGGGGGTTCCTGATATTCCAATCAATGCAAGTTGCAGCTCTGCATCTCCCGGCGTCTCTGGCAGTGGAATACGGCAAAGACGGTCAGCAGCAACACGCGCAGCACTTTCTATAGGATTGCACTCAATATTTTCCGACAATGCTTTTCCTGTTCGAACCAGTCGCGTCACGGCGCGTCTATCGCCGCTGTTAATATGCACAACCAGTTCGTGGCCATTTTTGCCGAGTACAGGTAGATATTGGGCGAGAGACAAATCATCACAATCGCCTAATGGGGGGACGGCAACCCGTATGGCCAACTGGTCGCTTGGCATGGTTTTCAAAATCTGGGTATATTGCCGCGAAAGCGGCCCCAGACTTGCTGTATGGGCATCACCGGTGGACAGATAAGGGTTCTCAGACCAAAAACGACCATCAATACTGGATGTGCGTAAACACATCCGGTTTTGCGCTATACGGGGCAGCATAACCTCTACATAATCGACCGACCAAACCGTATCGGCTCCAATAGACAAGCCAACCAATACGCCGGCGCTTGATACATTGGCCTGGCCTGTATACCCTTCAGCGAATTCCTCCGCCGGTATGGCCAATTGAGCCTCCTGTGCAAAACTCATGACGGGTTGATAAGCAAGGCCAGACAAACCGCAAATCAGACATATGATACTAGTTTTTATGATCGACATCGTATTGTTACAGCTCCCCGGTACATCTCAACTATGGCGCAAAACCCATCCATGCTCAACCCAAATGTTTAACGCATAACAGCAAGGCTCATTACGGCTTTGTCCACATTGCCTCCCGATAGAATAATTCCGACATTTGCCCCGGCGCGAAAATTCATCCGCCCGGCCAGGACTGCTGCCAATGCGGCGCTGCCGCCCGGCTCAAGCGTGACGCCCATGAGATCATCCATAAGCGCCATTGTCAGCAAG
The DNA here is from genome assembly GCA_003233025.1 of Hellea balneolensis. GTDB lineage: Bacteria > Pseudomonadota > Alphaproteobacteria > Caulobacterales > Maricaulaceae > Robiginitomaculum_A > Robiginitomaculum_A balneolensis_A. The sequence goes on from QIKS01000045.1 coordinate 7,982, forward strand.
CACTCCGCGTCGCTCACGCGCAACACGCCGGTCAATGAACGGCGGTTGATGGCAAAGGTAATCCGACCCGGACTAGGGGACATTAAGGCATCGCATAAACTAGGCGGTGCATCTGAATTGCGCAGTCTTCGCCCTGCCTTGAGAGAACGATATGTATCATCATAACCCACCGGTTCCGCGCCGTAGATTTTAGTGGCGGGGCTGTCCTTGGCAAATACCAGGCTCAAGCCGGCACACAGGCCGCCGCCACCGACCGGCGTAATCAGGGCGTCCAGTGTGGTGCCCGCCTCCCGGCACTGGGCGATAAATTCCAACCCACATGTCCCCTGCCCGGCTATGACAAAAGCATCATCAAAGGCTGGCACCAATATCCGCCCCTCGTCCTTGGCAATCTTGGCGGCAATCGCTTCACGCGATTGGGTGTTGGGGTCATAGCTGATAATTTTTGCGCCGTGCTTTAATGTCCCTTGTTTCTTTTTTAAAGGCGCTGTATCGGGCATGACAATCACGGCATCAATCCCCAATTCTTTGGCCGCTAAAGCAATGCCTTGCGCGTGATTTCCAGACGAAAATGCAACAACTCCGCTTCTGCGCTCGGCCTCGCTTAAGGCAGATAACCGTGAAAATGCGCCGCGATATTTGAAACTACCGGTTTTTTGCGCCGTTTCATTTTTAAGCCATAAATGAACGCCTGCAATTTTATTTAACCGCGCATTTGTTAGGACTGGCGTAACAATCTTATGCCTCTCCAGGCGCTGCGAGGCCCGCAACACATCTTCATAAGTTGGGCTTTTCAATATCATCTGTCCTCACATTAATTTAAATTTCACTGTAATCAGATTGACGCAAAGGGGAAGTCGTTTAAAAGATATGCATATATAAGCATAAGAATTTTTGGAGGAACATATGCAAGGCTTAATGATGCATCAGCAATTGATGATTAGTGACCTTATTGAACATGC
>QIKS01000116.1 GCA_003233025.1 Hellea balneolensis
GGGTTTGGCCCGGTAAAAGACGAGGCGACGGCGCGGATAAAACCCGACATCGATCGACGGCTCGCGGCCTATAAAACGGACCGGCAATAACGGATTAACGGCCCGGTGCTGGTGATGATACTAAGCTCGCACTGATCTTGGCTGATCACCACATCTGCGTGAGCTTTTGAAGGTTCGACAAATTTCTCATGCATAGGCGTTACTTGTTTTTGGAACTGGGTGCGCACATTGCTCTCGGTGCGGCCGCGCTCTGCCGTATCACGCTTTATACGGCGCTCAAGCCTGATATTCTCAGCGCACCTGACAAAAAAACGATGGTCAAAAACCGCGCGTAATTTTGGCTGGCTGAGAATTAAAATCCCCTCAACCAATATGATGGGCCGAGGCTGGATACGTTCGGTGATATCCGTGCGGCGATGGGTGGCAAAATCATAAGTTGGGATATCAACGGCTTGACCGGATTTTAGCAACAATAAATGTTGGCGCAATAAATCCCACTGCACGGCATCGGGATGGTCGAAATTTGGTAAAGGCTCGCCAAGCGCCGCGCCGCCGTAATCCCTATAATAATTGTCCTGCTTGACCACCACACATAAATCACCGCCGAGCGCATAAGTCGTATGTTTGGAAATGCGGGTTTTGCCAGAGCAACTCCCGCCCGCAACGGCAATGAGAGATGTCATTCTAACCCTTTGGGTACGGGCCATCCCCGCCGCAAGCAAGCTGCCAACAGGGTATTGCGCAACAAGCAAGCAATGGTCATCGGCCCAACCCCGCCCGGCACAGGGGTAATCGCTGCGGCCCGGCTTGCGGCACTTATGTAATCCACATCGCCAACCAATTTCGTCTTGCGCTTGGATTTGGGGTTGTCATTTGCAACCCGGTTTATGCCAACATCAATGACAATTGCCCCCTCCTTGACCCAATTGCCCTGCACCATTTCGGGGCGACCAACGGCGGCCACCAAAATATCGGCACCTGCGCACACAGAAGCCAAATCTTTTGTGCGCGAGTGGGCAATGGTTACCGTACAGTTTTGTTCCAAGAACAAAAACGCCGCCGGTTTGCCGACAAGAATGGAGCGACCAATAATAACGCAATGCTTGCCGGACAAAACCTCGCCTTGTGCCGCCAAAGCTTGCTTGGCCAAAATCACACACCCTGCGGGCGTACAAGGCCGCAGGCCCGGCCGGCCCAAAGACAGGCGCCCTGCGCTGGTTTCCGTCAAGCCGTCAACATCTTTAGCCGGATCGATTTGCCCGATTACGCGCGCCGTATCTACCCCGTCCGGCAGGGGCAATTGCACCAAAATACCGTCGATATTGTCATCCGCATTTAAGGTTTTAATCAGGGCGATGAGCGCATCTTCAGGTGTGTCCGCTGGCAGTTCATGCTGGAGCGATCCCATGCCCGCCTCGCGGGTGAATTTGTGTTTGCTGGCAACATAAACCTGTGAAGCGGCGTCTTCGCCAACCAAAACAACGGCCAAAGACGGCCTGTAATTATGTTGATCGTGTAAAATTTTGACGGCTTCGCCAATTTTTTCACGCACTTGCGCTGCGATCTTCTTACCGTCAATAGGTGTCGCCATGCCCATAATAGCCGCCTAAAATATACTGCCGCTACGGTAGAAACCAATCAACATATCGCGGATGAAATACAAAGCAAAAATCAGCACAATCGGCGATAAATCAAGCCCGCCTATGGCAGGGATAATCCGGCGAATTGGTCGCAAAACCGGCTCGACAAATCCCTGTAACACGCCGACAATATTGCGCACCATAGGGTTTCGCGTATTGATCACCCCAAAGGCTTGCAGCCAAGAGGTAATCACCCAGGCAAAAATAATGAACAGATAAAGCCCGATGACATTCATCAGGAGATTAAAAATAGCAACCGACATGTTTTCTCCGTTTTTACGTAATTAACTTAATATTCCTGTAAGCGCACCCTTGACGCCGTCAATAATAAATTGCGCCGCCAAAGCGGCCAATAAAAACCCCAATACCCGCGTTAGCACATTGGTAAATGTTTTGCCCATTAATTTCATCAAGAACCCGGCTAGGAGAAAAGAAATCAGGGTAATGACCAAAACCAGGCTTAAGGCCGCCATAACCGACAATACATCGCCAACATTAACGCTGTTGGACATCATCAGGATTAAAGAGGCAATGGTGCCGGGGCCAGCAATCATCGGGATGCCCATGGGGAAAACGGCAATATCTTCAGGATTATCCATAACCTCCAAAGCTTCTTCTGCCCTGTTTTCGCGCTTTTCCGTGCGTTTTTCGAACACCATTTGCAAGGCAATCATGAACAGCATAATACCACCAGCAATGCGCAAAGCATCCAGATCAATGCCGAGGGCGTGAAAAATATGATCGCCAAAAAAGGCAAAGACAAACAAAATTCCCGCTGCTACGGCCACAGATTTAAACGCCATCACCCGGCGGTGGCGCTTGGATGTTCCTTGCGTCAATGTCGCAAAAATCGGCGCACAGCCCGGCGGATCAATAATGACAAACAGCACGGCAAATGCCGACAGGAATAGATCGAGATTAAACATAGCCAACCCTTATCGGTTTGTATGCGTGTGCGCAAGTTTCCCTTTGTCTGAAATGATAAATTTTGCAATAAGGCTATGCCCGCCAAAGCAAATATGAAATAGAAAGCCCGCAACTTGTTTTAAGGCTTGGATATATCGATGAACACAAAAGCGGCTATGGCACTCGCCTGCATGAGTATGGCTATGGCGACACCAAGTTTCGCCGATGAAACGCCGTCCGCAGACGGCTGGCGTTTGTTCCAAGGTGCGCCGACAATAAAATATGACCGGGATAATTATTGGCGGTTGCGCGGGCGGCTTTTGTGGGAAGTGGCGAGCTTAAATGAGACACAAATCGGCGGCGGACAAAATGATATTAATACCAGCCAATTTCGCGCCGCGCGCATTGGCATTGAAGGCCAGCACGGCCAATTTAAATATAAAACCGAAATTGATATTGCCGGCGGCGATGTGGAATTTAACGCGCTCAATGTCACATGGAAAGGCCCGATCAATATCAAGGTCGGACAAATGAAAGCGGGCAGCCCTCTGGAAGAATTAACCTCCTCGCGCCATATCACCTTTTTGGAACGCGGCCAGGTTACAGACGCCTTTGGTTTTGATCGGCGTCTCGGTGTTCATATCTCAAAATCCGGGGAAAATTACGGCATCTCCGCCGGCCTATTTGGCAATTCCGTCAACGGCCTTATCGACGACAGGGCCAATAATCGGGTGTTGACCACACGGGGCTATTTCTCCCAAAAAACCGACGACGGGAAAACACTCCACCTAGGCGCATCCTTGCGTCATACCAAAAATGCCGCTGGCGCACCGAGCCGTTCCGCCCGTTGGGGTTTTGGTCTTGCCAATGAAAGAACCCAGCCCGAAATTGGCGGCAATGCTTTGCTATACGGATTTGAAGGCGCGGCCATTTGGGGGGCCTTACACGGGCACGCAGAATATATCCGTGAAGACGGCGACCTTGGTTCTGCTGACGGCGGGTTTGTTCAGGCCGGCTATTTTCTCACTGGCGAAACCCGCGGCTATAAAGGCGGTTCATTTACCCGCACCAAACCTGACAGACCCTTGTCCAAAGGCGGCTTAGGTGCGTGGGAAATCGCCGCCCGCTTTGACAGCTTAAATGCGCGGCAGGCCAATGACGACAAAGTACAGACATATACGTTGGGCCTAAATTGGTACCCGGAAAGCCATCTGCGCGTGACCATAAATTATATCGAAGCCAATGGGGACAGCTTTGACGCGGACGGCTTGCAAATGCGTTTGCAGTTTGATTGGTAAAGCTGTAATAAGGTTTTATGAAAAACATCCTGCTCTCTGCCAGCCTTCTAATTGTCGTTTCTTGCACCGCGGAACCGACAAATCCCCAAAGCCAATTTATGGACAGCTTAAGCGCATTATGCGGCCAATCATTTGCCGGGAAATTGGTGAGCACGGACGAGGCGGATAAAGATTTTGCCGCCCAAAACATGGTTATGCACGTTGGCCCCTGCACGGAGACGGAAATCCATATTCCTTTTTACGCTGGCGATGACCGCTCGCGGACATGGATGATTTCCAAGACAAAAACGGGGCTACGCCTTAAACATAGGCACAATCACGAGGATGGCAGCGCGGATATTTTAACCCATTACGGCGGCGATACCAGCAGCCCAGGCACCGCCAACCGCCAGGAATTCCCCGTCGACCAGTTTTCAAAAGACTTGTTTACCCGTGAAGGTCTGGATGTCTCGACCACAAATATTTGGGCCATTGAAATTACCCCAAAAATATATGTCTATGAGCTGCGCCGCGAAGGCCGGCATTTTCGTGTCGAGTTTGATTTAAATGCGCCGATCCCGACCCCGCTACCGCCGTGGTAAGATAAACCCAGGGACGGACATAGCCGCCGCTGCCCTGGCCTAAATGTCAACAAGTCCTAAAACAAACCCTTCAAAAATCGGCCAAGACGGCGCATTATTTTTTTGAAAATCCGCCACGGGGCGCCGGCTAATTTTATCAAGCGTCTGGCCCGCCGCCAACGTTTTCTGCGCTGGGGTTCGGTTTCAGGCTCAAGATAGGCCACGAAATCAGCCGCGACTTGTTTCCACGCATAATTTTGTGCGTGCTTTGAAGCCGCCTTTCGCTCCAGTTCCAAACATGCCAGACAGGCGGCGCGTAAATCTTCATCGACGACACCCGCCCCGGAGCCTGGAATAATATCGATCGGGCCGCTGACCGGATAGCCAGCCACGGGGGTTCCCGTTGCCATGGCCTCGATAATCACCAAGCCAAATGTATCGGTTTTGGACGGGAAGACGAACACATCTGCGTCCGCATAATAACGAGCCAATTCCGCGTCAAATTTAGCGCCAACAAAATGAGTGTCTTTTGTAAATTTCTTTTTCAGGCTGGCCAGACCAGGGCCGTCGCCAACCACAATTTTACTGCCCGGTAAATCAAGTTTTAAAAAACCTTCGATGTTTTTCTCAACCGCGACCCGCCCGACATTAACAAATATTGGCCGCTTTAGCCCCGCGTAAACATCCGCGCCAAATTTGTCCGATTTTGAAAACCGCAATTTGGGCGAGAACTGTTTAAGATCAACGCCCCGCGCCCAAGGTGCCAAATTATGAAAGCCCTTCGCGTTCAAAAATTCAACCATGGACGCCGTTGTCACCATAATTCGGCCACTGGCATTATGAAAACTGCGAACAAATTTATAGCCAAGAACCAAAGGAATAAACCGAAAGCGGGCGTTCACATATTCAGGAAATTTCGTATGATAACTGGTCGTAAATGGCATGCCCCATTTCAAGCACAAAGCCCGCGCCGCCCAGCCAAGCGGCCCTTCTGTCGCAATATGCACGGCGTCCGGTCCAAACAAAACCAGCCTGCGTTCCACTTCGCGCTTGGCAAAAAGGGCAATGCGGATTTCAGGATAGCTGGGCAAAGGCAGGGTCCAAAACCCGTCTGAAGGCGAGATGATTTCGACAATATGCCCGGCCCGCTCACATTCTTGCGCCGTCTTTGACAAGGTGCGAACCACCCCGTTCATTTGCGGCTTCCAAGCATCTGTAACCAGCAGGATTTTCATTGTTCACCGACCCCGAATTTTTTTATATCTTAGCGAGTTTACCTGACAAAGCGAATAAAAAATGCTTGAATTTACCGGGCGTGTCCTGCACATTTCCATTGGAATATCTGCACATAAAAACAGGGAGCATCAATGCCGGATCCTCAATATCAACAAGCCTTGGCGCGCACAATCATTTCCTTGAAAGGCGATGATGTCACGGATTTTTTAGAAGGTTTGATTTGCAATAGCCTGCAATCTGATTTGACATTCGCTGCCCTACTGACGCCGCAAGGTAAAATCATCGCCGATTTTTTTGTCCACCGGCTTGCGCCGGATCATTTAATCTTGGAAACTCCGACCAAATTTGGCAAAGCCCTCATCCTTCGCCTCAACATGTATAAATTGCGCGCCAAAATTCATATCGAAGATGTCAGCGACAAATATTTTATCCATGCACTTTGGGGCGCGCCAAGCAATATCGGCCAACCCGACCCACGCAAAAAAGGACTGGGGCAAAGAGTATTGTCAGAAAGTGCCTTCAGCACCGAGCCGCCAGATGATTATGACCGCCACCGCCTGCGCCTCGCCGTGCCAGATAGCCAATGGGATTTCGGCACCGAGCAAATGTTCCCGGCAGACGCAAATATGGATTTGCTAAACGGTGTGGATTACAAAAAGGGCTGTTTTATCGGCCAGGAGGTGGTCTCGCGCATGCACCGCAAGACCAATGTGCGCAAGCGGATGCGGGCCGTGAAATTGCCCGATGCGGCCCAAATTGATGCCAAGGCAGGTGATACGATAAAAGCCGGCGGGCGCACCATCGGAACCCTGGCACATGTCAGAGGTGATATGGGCATGGCCTTAATCCGGCTTGACCGATTGGCGAAAGCGGGCGACACTCTTACGGTGAATGATAACACCGTAATGATAGTGGAACCTCGGATTGACGGATGAAACAATAGAAATAAGGCGCAATGACCCGGCAGCTCTGGCT
>QIKS01000252.1 GCA_003233025.1 Hellea balneolensis
AATGCGGCTTCCAAGCAAATCGGGGCGGCTATGGGGCGCGGTGACAAGGAAGAGGCCGAGCGGCTGAAGACCGAAGTTGCGGGCGCTAAAAATGTTATTGCTTTGATGAGTGCGCAGATTGAAGCGGAGAGAAGCGTGCTGGGTGATTTGTTGGCCAGCCTGCCAAATTTGCCATTTTCTTCGGTGCCGGACGGGGCGGACGCGGACGAAAATGTCGAACTTCGTCTGGTCGGCACGCCGCGTACATTTGATTTTAGCGCCAAAGCCCATGATGATTTGGGTGCGGGTTTGGGCATGATGGATTTCGAAACCGCTGCCAAAATGTCTGGTGCGCGTTTTGTGGTTTTAAGCGGGCAATTGGCCCGGCTTGAGCGGGCGCTCGGGGCGTTTATGCTCGATATCCAAACCACGGAGAACGGGTATAGGGAAGTTTCTCCCCCCGTTTTGGTGAAGGCACCTGCGCTTTTCGGCACGGGACAATTGCCGAAGTTTGAGGAAGATTTGTTCAAGACAACGGGTGAGCATTATCTCATCCCGACCGGTGAGGTTTCCCTCACCAATATTGTGCGTGAGAGCATTGTCGACGGGGATAGCCTGCCGCGCCGCTATACGGCCAACACGGTGTGCTTTCGCTCGGAAGCGGGCAGTGCAGGGCGCGATACCAAGGGCATGATCCGCCAGCACCAATTTAGCAAAGTCGAACTGGTGTCGATTACCAAGCCCGAGGACAGCGAGGCTGAACATGAGCATATGCTTGGTTGCGCGGAAACTATTTTGAAGCGGCTTAATTTGCCTTATCGGGTGATTGAATTGTGTACAGGCGACCTCGGCTTTGGCGCGCACAAGAGCTATGATCTTGAAGTGTGGCTGCCGTCACAAGACACGTACCGGGAAATTTCAAGCATCTCCAATTGCGGTGATTTCCAAGCCCGGCGGATGAATGCCCGCTATAAACACGGCGAGAAAGACAACCGGTTTGTTCACACATTGAACGGGTCTGGCCTGGCAGTGGGGCGGGCTTTGGTAGCGGTTTTGGAGAACTATCAGAATGAAGACGGTTCCGTCACGGTGCCAAAAGCGCTACAGCCTTATATGGGCGGGTTGGAGAGCATAGGATAATGCGGATTTTATTGACCAATGATGACGGCGCACATGCGCCAGGCTTGGCCGTCTTGAAGAAAATCGCCGAGCAGATTAGCGACGATATTTGGAGCGTTGCGCCGAGGGACGAACAATCCGCCAGTTCGCGTAAGGTCAGCTTGCACAACCCGGTCGTCAGCCGAAAACTTGGTGATAAAACCTATAGCGTTTCGGGCACGCCGACGGATTGCGTGATTGTTGCCCTGGGCGAAATTCTTAAAGACAATCCGCCGGATTTGATTTTATCGGGCATTAATAGCGGCCAAAATATCGCGGAGGATATCGGGTTTTCTGGCACGGTTGCCGGGGCTTTGCAAGGCTTGCAAATGGGCGTTCCGGCCATTGCTCTGTCGCAAGCACGCGGATTTGCCACCCATAATCATGGCCGTGTCGATTGGTCGATAAGTGAGCAATACGGGGCCGGGCTTATCAAAAAATTATTGGATAATGGCTGGCCGGACGGGGTTGCGCTGAATATCAATTTTCCAGACACTGCGCCCGATGAGGTCAAAGGCGTGGCGGCAACCAGCCAAGGGAGCCGTGATTTTATCATGGCCGGCGTTGACAAAAGAAAGCATCCGCGCGGCGGTAATTATTACTGGATGACATACGGCGCCGGGAAGTCCGACCCGAAAGCCGGAACCGACCTGCGCGCCGTTTATGACGGCTATATCTCGGTGACCCCTATTCATGTGGATCAGACGCATCATAAAACGGTTGCAGGGTTGAGCACTTTGTTTGAGGGTTAGCCTGTGTCATTTATGGAGCCGGGTCTGTTTGATATGATTATGCGGCTTCGGGGTCGCGGGATTTTTGATACCAATGTCTTGCGCGCTATGGAGCAAATCCCTCGCTCTGGCTTTGTCAGCATTGATGACAGAATGCAAAGCTATGAAGAGGAGGCGCTGGGTATTGGTTGCGGCCAGGTGATATCACCGCCGCTGACCACCGCGATTTTGTGCCAAACCCTGGAAGTGACGCAGGCCCACAAGGTTTTACATATCGGCACAGGCAGCGGCTATATGACGGCACTGCTCGCCAAATTAAGCACGCGGGTTTACAGCATTGAACGCCATAAACCTCTGGCCGAGGCAGCGGAAAACATCATACAAAACCATGTTGCCAATACGGTCATTAAGCACGGTGATGGGCGGTTGGGGTGGCGCGGGCAAGCGCCGTTTGAGCGCATCGTTCTGTCCGCCTCCGTCCGCCTCATGCCCAGTGCATTGCTGGAGCAATTAAGCCCTGATGGCCGCATGGTGGCGGTGGTTGGCGGGCAATTATCCGTTGCGCAAAAACAAGGCGGCAAGATTAAAGAAACGGCTCTATTGCCGTTGGATTTGCCGCCAATAGAGCCAGGCAAGGCATAGTTTCTTAATATCTTAGCGTTTTTTTAACCATGATTGACGATCATATTATTCGTGTTTTTTATTGTGGTTTAGGAGGCAGCTATGTTGCACCGCGCTATTTTTATTTCGTCCATAAGCTTAAGCTTAAGTTTTGCGATGACATCTCTATCTTTCGCACAGACAATTGAAGCGCAAGGCGGTGTCATGCAAGAGGAAATTCGCAAAGTTCAGGCCTATAAGGCCTATCTTGATAAGAAAACTGCAAGCACGCAGCCAAAGAAAATTGAATTGTTTGAGCCTGAAACCGTTGTCAAAAGTGCAGAAAATTCGTCCTATACGGTCAAGCAGGGCGATACGCTATACAATTTGGCCCGCGCGCACTGTCTTTCCGTTAGCGGTTTGCGCGAACAAAATGGTTTGGCCGATAATAAGATCAAAATTGGGCAAAAGCTCAACATCCTTGCTGGCAATTGCGCCCTCTCTGTTCCCTCCACCCAAGTGGAGACCGTGAAAGTTTTGGTTGAGGCACCACAAGACACACCCGTATCAACCCGCGAAACTACTGAGAACATTCGCCGGGTGATGCCCGTGCCGACAAGCCTTGTCAGCCAGACATCCGCTCAATACGCAGTCCTGCCAAATGATACGCTCTTTGCCATCGGTAAGCGTTATTGTTTAAGCGCTGATGCATTGGCAAGTTTTAACGGTTTTGATGCCAAACGGGCCATAAAACCAGGCCAAATCTTGCGCGTGCCGGAGCAGGCGTGCGTAAAATAATGATGGTTTGGCAATATCTTGCAAAATAGCGTTCTCGCGCATTGCATTCGTGGCGTCTGGCCTTATATAACTCCCTAACAAGTATTGTTCCCGTGATTGCGGGAGTTATAATAAAAGGGACAGATTATGCTCAATCTTATTATGCAAACGGCGCCGGTAGCTCAACAACCAAATCTTTTGATTTCGCTCGCCCCGTTTTTGCTCATCGGACTTATCTTTTATTTTCTGCTCATTCGTCCGCAAAACAAACGGATGAAAGAACACCGGGCCATGTTGGGTGCGGTCACGCGCGGCGACACGGTTGTGACCAATGGCGGGCTGATCGGTAAAGTGGTTAAAGTCGCCGATAATGAGCTGACGGTTGATCTGGGTGGTGGCACCAAAGTCAAGGTCGTTCAGACAATGATTTCGGACGTGCGCGGCAAAACCAAACCTGCGAACGATACGGCTAAGAAATAATCGACGAGACGGCACCAAAATAAAGGCTCCCCATGTTGTATTTTTCACGTTGGAAAATCTTTTTCATCCTTGCAGCCGTATTGCTGGGGTTTTTGTTTTCTTTGCCCAATGTTCTATCTGAAAGTGCGCGGGAAAAACTACCAGGGTTCTTGCCAAGCAATACGTTGAATTTGGGCCTTGATCTACAAGGCGGGGCGCATCTGCTTTTGGAGGTCGACCTTAAAGACGGGCTGGACAAAACCCTTAAATCCGAGCGTGACAGCTTGCGCACAATATTGCGGGCCGAGCGGGTTGGTTACACAATTCGTATCGAAGATGAAGCTATCTTGCTCAATTTCAGAACTGCAGGTGATGAAGAGGCTGGCGAACCGATTTTACGCGACCAGTCGGTTCCGGTTGATCCGTCCTCGATTGGCGGCGGCGGCAAAACCCTGATCATTACCAAGGTCAGCGATTTGCGCTATAGAGTTACCATATCCAATGAATATCTGGATTTTCTATCGGCGCGAACAATAGAACAATCCATGCAAGTCCTTAGAAAACGGATTGACCCGACGGGGACAACCGAAATGACATTGGCCAAAGAGGGCAAAGGCCGCATTCTTTTGCAGGTTCCTGGTGCCAAAGATGTTGATGCGATCAAAGCCGGTATTCGCAAAACCGCCCATCTTAGCTTCCATAAAGTTCACCCTGCCGATGAAGTGACCTTAAGTTTGGCTGTGAACGAGGGCCGTGCGCCTATCGGGCAAAAAGCATATCCGCGCAAGGATGATGGCGGCTATATGATGCTTGAAGACCGCGAAGTTGTGACGGGCAGTGATCTTAAGAAATCTGATGAAGGCTTGCACCCCGAAGGCAATTATCCGGTGGTAAATTTTACCTTTAACGCACGCGGCGCCCTGAAATTTTGTAATTTCACGGCCGAACATGTGGGTGAACCCTTTGCCGTTGTTTTGGACGGGGAAATTATAACGGCCCCCAATATCAATGGCGCGATTTGTGGTGGGCGTGGGTTTATTGAAGGTGGTTTTACGATGGAAAGCGCACGGGAATTGTCGCTTTTGCTCAATGCTGGTGCGCTTCCCGCCAAGCTTGATATTGCTGAAGAACGCACTGTCGGGCCAGAGCTGGGCGCTGATTCCATCGCAGCGGGGAAAATTGCTTCCATGCTCGGCTTACTGGGTGTGGCTATTTTCATGTGGCTTGCTTACGGGTTTCGCTTTGGTACATTTGCCAATCTTGCTTTGGCCATCAATATCATGCTGATTACCGGCGTGTTGTCGATTTTAGGGGCAACCTTGACCTTGCCCGGCATTGCCGGAATTATCCTCACCATTGGGATGGCGGTTGATGCCAATGTTTTAATTTTTGAGCGTATACGGGAAGAAGAAGCCATGGGCAGGGGGCCGATTAATGCCATCGATACAGGCTATCGCCGCTCGCTTGCGCCCATTCTTGATGCCAATATTACGACGCTGATTGCAGCATTGACCTTGTATTTCGTTGGCTCTGGCCCGATACGCGGCTTTGCCGTGACCTTGGCTATTGGTATTATCATGTCCGTCTTTACATCCGTTGTTGTTGCCCGTCTGATGACGGCCACCTGGCTGCGCCGGGCCCGACCCAAAAAATTGCCCATATAGGATATAATGATGTTTGATATTTCACTTGTCCGTTATGTGCCCAAAAATACAAAAATTCCATTTATCAGCTGGCGTTGGATCGCTTTGGTATTGTCTGTCATGGGGATAATCGGCTCCATATTTTTGTTCTCGACCCGCAATCTGAACTACGGCATAGATTTTACTGGTGGTACGGTGTGGGAGTTCCATTTGGCCGAAGATCCAACCAATGCCGAAATGGTAGCCATCCGAAAAAGCGCTGATGGGTTAGGTTTGGGGGCTGTCGCTTTGCAGACCATTGAGCAATCTGGTGGCACACAAGCGTTACGCCTGACCATTGAAAAACAACCTATCCCTGAAGGGGCTGAAAATGATGATCAGGCCCAGCAAGAGGCATTGGCCAAAGTTCAAACCTTGATAAGAGGTGAATATGCCCCCGTTGAGACGCTGAGCGTTCAGGTTTTGGGGACAAAGGTTTCAGACGAGCTTAAGGTTAAGGGCGCTCTGGCGGTGATTATTGCCCTGATTTTTGTCTTGCTCTATATTTGGGTGCGCTTTGAGTGGCAATTTGGTTTGGGGGCGGTTATCGCACTGGCCCATGATGTTATTTTGACCATTGGTATGTTCTCGCTGACCAAGCTGGAATTTAATCTATCCATTGTCGCCGCGATTTTAGCCATTGTTGGTTATTCGCTTAATGACACAGTGATTGTCTATGACCGCATTCGTGAAAACTTGCGAAAATACAAGCAAAAGCCTTTGCCCGAAATCTTAAACCAGTCGATCAATGACACATTGTCACGCACAATCATGACATCGATGACGACATTATTGGCGCTTTTGGCCCTGTATATTTGGGGTGGTGCCGGCCTTAACGGTTTTGCCTTTGCCATGATATGGGGCGTATTTGTCGGCACATATTCATCCATTTTCGTCGCGGCACCTGTCTTGATATTGCTGGGCGTCAGACGGGGCGGAGTGCAAAAATAAACCCGGCCATCAAGGCCGGGTTGGTCAGAGCAAAGATGTTGGCTGTCGCTACATATTGGCTTCGGCAAAATCCCAATTTACCAAATGCTCCAAAAACGCGCTCATATAGCCGGGGCGGCTGTTTTGGAAGTCGAGATAATAGGCGTGTTCCCAAACATCCATGGTCAAAAGCGGAGTAACTCCGTCTGTAAGCGGCGTTTCGGCATTGGGGGTTTTACGGATTTCCAATGTACCATT
>QIKS01000112.1 GCA_003233025.1 Hellea balneolensis
GGGTTGTTGCGTCAATATTTGGTTTGGCCTGTGGATAAAGCCTCGCTCTCGCAATGTTCTTGTGCCGCCGCCTGCGAGAATGTTCTCGTCCCTTGCGCTTTTGGCTGCGGATATACGGGGCGGCGGGAAAGTATTGCGCCGGCGGGGGCGTTTTTCAAGGACGGTCAGGCTTTCAAACACCGCGACGCCGCCCGGCCTATAAAGCCCACCCCATTGGTTTTTATACATGTTCAAAGCTTTGGTTTTTTCAAGAGCGTCCGCGTTCAAAGCGTAAAATATATCGCTCAGCACAGCCCATGCTTGAGCTTCATGGGTTTGCAAAGCGGTCAATTGCACTCGGGCAGCGGCGATGCGTGAACTGGCCGGATATGTGGCAATAAAATCTGCAAGCCGGCTGAGCCGCAAGCCCGTATGGGTTTCAGCTAGTGCTGCTCGGTAGGTCGAGCGCGCAGTTTCGGACGCAGCGCTCAGGCTGGGTACGGCTTGACGTGTTGTGATAAATGTCAGCAAAAACACCATAAGGCCCACGACCAATGCGCCGACAAATACGGGCAGAAACCCTTGGCGGTTTTCTGCTATGTTTTGTTCAATGTCTTTACCTATGTCGATCATAACCCATCCCCGCCCCTGCCGTGCTTACATTAGTCACAACAAAAAGGCAAAAATACGGCATAAAAGCTTGAAAAGTGACACGGTTTTGCCCACTGTCATCTTATGGATCATAGCGCCCCCGTCGATGAAAATTCCCATGTAGTTCTGGTAGATGGCTCAGGCTATATCTTTCGGGCCTATTACGCTCTGCCCGCCTTAACCCGGCGCTCGGACGGCCTTATTATCGGGGCGGTCGCCGGGTTTTCCAACATGTTGTTTAAATTGCTGCGCGAACAGACAGGCGATGACCGCCCGACCCATTTTGCGGTTATTTTCGATGCACGCGGCAAGACGTTTCGCAGCAAAATTTACGACGCCTATAAAGCCCACCGCCCGCCGCCGCCCGACGATCTTATCCCGCAATTCCCCTTAACCCGTGAGGCAACAAAAGCCTTTGGCGCGCTGGCCATTGAAGCGCCGGGGTTTGAGGCCGATGATATTATTGCATCCTACGCCGACCAGGCCGAGAAACTTGGCGCACGGGTAACGGTTATTTCAAGCGATAAAGATTTGATGCAATTGGTCAGCGACCGGGTGCTGATGCTCGATACCATGAAGAACAAACGCATTGGCAAGGCGGAGGTCATGGAAAAATTTGGCGTCGGGCCAGAGCGGGTGATTGATATCCAAGCCTTGGCGGGCGACAGCGTTGACAATGTACCTGGCGTGCCCGGTATTGGGGTTAAAACGGCGGCTTTGCTGATTAATGAATACGGCGATTTGGATAGCTTGTTGGCCCGCGCTGGTGAGATTAAACAAAATGCCCGGCGTGAGAAGCTGATCGAGCACGCTGATTTGGCCAGAGTTTCGCGAGAACTGGTGACCTTAAAGCGGGACATGGATTTGGAAACCCCCTTGGAAGCCCTCGCTGTGCAAGACCCTGATCCGGATACTTTGTTAGGGTTTTTGGACGACATGACCTTTACCACCCTGACCAAACGGGTCATGGCCGCTCTGGGCGAAGGTGCAACCCATAGCCTGCGCAAAGACGACGTTCGGGAAGCGGGCGCGCCCGTTTTGCCGGTATTTGACAAAGAAAAATACGAATGTGTTCAAGACGAAGAGCGGCTGCGACACTGGGTAGCACGCTGCATACAGGCGGGTGTTTGCGCGGTTGATTTGGAAACGGATAGCCTGGACAGCGCCGCCGCCAATCTGGTTGGTGTCTGCCTGGCGGTAGCGGATAATGAAGCTTGTTACATCCCGCTGGGCCATGTCGGCGCAGGCGATCTTTTGGGCGAAGGTGCGCCGCGACAAATCCCTATGGACGTAGCTTTGGACATCTTAAAGCCTATGTTGCACGATAAATCTGTGTTGAAAATTGGTCAGAACTTCAAATATGATTTGGGTGTGTTTCGAAGATACGGCCTTTTCCCTGCCCCCTATGACGATACCATGCTGATTTCTTATGCATTGGCGTGTGGGCTGCACCGCCACGGTATGGACGAATTATCGGAGATGAATTTTGGCCACACGCCCATATCGTTCAAGGATGTTGTTGGTTCGGGCAAAGCCCAAAAAACCTTTGATATGATCAGTTTGGAACAAGCCACCCCTTACGCTGCAGAGGACGCGGACATCACTTTGCGGCTTTGGAAAACCCTTAAGCCCAAATTGGCCAAGCAGCAGGTTGCGGCGGTTTATGAGATTTTGGAACGCCCCATGGCCAAGGTTTTGGCGGATATGGAAAACACCGGCATTAAGGTTGACCGGGAGGTATTGGCGCGCCTGTCGTCTGATTTTGAGCAAAAAAAGGCTGGGTTGGAAGCCGAGGCCCACGAACTGGCTGGCCGTTCCTTTAATCTGGGCAGTCCAAAACAGCTTGGCGAGATATTGTTTGACGAGCTGGCTCTGCCCGGCGGTAAGAAAACCAAAACCGGGGCTTGGCAGACCGGGGCCGGGGTGTTGGAAAACCTGGCCTCTGCCCATGCATTGCCCCAAACCGTGCTGGACTGGCGTCATTATGCCAAGCTTAAATCAACCTATACCGATACCTTACCCAAAGAGATCAACCCTAAAACCGGGCGGGTACATACTAGCTATGCTTTGGCCTCGACATCGACGGGGCGTTTGTCATCCTCTGACCCGAATTTGCAAAACATTCCCATCCGCACCGAAGATGGCCGTAAAATCCGCACAGCATTTATTGCCGAGCCTGGCAATGTTTTGGTTGCGGCTGATTATTCGCAAGTGGAGCTGCGGGTTTTGGCCCATGTGGCGGATTTGACCTCGATGAAGCAAGCTTTTGCCGACGGTGTTGACATCCACGCTTTGACGGCCAGCGAAATGTTTGGCGTGCCGATTGACGGCATGGACAATGCCACGCGCCGTCGGGCCAAAGCGATTAATTTTGGCATTATATACGGTATCTCCGCCTTTGGACTGGCGGCCAATTTGGCGATTAGCCGCACGGAAGCCAAGCAATATATCGACAACTATTTCGAAAAATTCCCCGGTATAAAAACCTATATGGAAGCGGCCAAGGACGAGGCGCGGGAATACGGCTATGTCAAAACAATTTTTGGCCGCAAATGCTATGTCAAAGGCATCAATGATAAAAACCCGGCCATGCGCGGGTTTTCGGAACGCCAAGCCATCAATGCGCCCATTCAAGGGGCTGCGGCGGACATTATGCGCCGAGCGATGATCCGCATGCCAGCCGCTATTTCCCAAATCGACGGGGCGCTCATGCTTTTGCAAGTCCATGATGAATTGGTCTTTGAAGTGCCGCAGAAAAGCGCACAGGCTTTGATTAATTGCGTCAAACCTGTTATGGAACAAGCCTGCGCGCCGACATTGGCGCTCAGCGTGCCTTTGGTGGTTGATACGAGGGCGGCAGAAAATTGGAATGATGCCCATTAAAACTAAGACCAATTAAACAATGGAGAAAGACATGAAATATTTAACACTTACAGCTGTGAGCGCCTTTGCGCTTGTTCTGGCTGCGTGCGGTGGTGATAAAACGAAACCACAAGACAATACCGCCGGTGATGAAGCCGCCATGGCCCAGCCGGATGAAGCAGCCGGGCTTGCAGGTGCGCTCAACGGTTTGATTGAGCGCAAGGTCAATAATTCCGTACAGGTACAAATGTCCATCTCCAACCCTGAGCGGCCAGAGGCGGATGTGGCCGACGACGCTGCCCGCAAGCCGGGCGAAGTTTTGCAATTTGCTGGAGTTGCGCCGGGTATGACCGTGATAGAACTGGAGGCTGGGCGCGGATATTACACGGAAATCCTTTCGCGCATTGTTGGCACAGACGGCAAAGTTGTCATGATCAACCCGCCGTCATTTGACGTGTTTTTCGAAGGCGGTGCCATGATAGAGCGCTTGGGAGAAGACGGAAACCGGCTGGGCAATGTTGTCCATTCACGGACATTATTTGATGCATTGGACGTGGCAGACGGCAGTGCCGATATGGTCACCTGGATGCTCGGCCCTCATGAATTGTTTTTTACCATGCAAGACGGCAGCCAATTTGGCGATCCGGAGACGGCCTATAGCGAGATTTTCAGAGTGCTGAAGCCGGGCGGTGTTTTCATTGCCCTTGACCATGCTGCGGCCGAAGGTGCGCCGGAAACTACGGGCGGAACAACCCACCGTATTGATCCCAATACGGTTCGAGTGCGCGCCGTTAACGCCGGGCTGGTGCAAATTGACGCCTCTGACATATTGGCCAATAGCGATGATAAATATGATGTGAGTGTGTTTGATCCGTCCGTGCGGCGCAAAACTGACCGCTTCATTCATCTTTATAAAAAACCTGCCAATTAAGGGTTGGGCCAGATATGACAATTTTGGCGCTTTGCCGACACGGCCAGAGCGAATGGAACCAACAAAACCGCTTTACCGGTTGGGTTGATGTTGACCTGACCGACAAAGGCATCGCCGAAGCCCGCAAGGGCGGTGCGCTGTTGGCGGCGCAAAATATCCGTTTTGACGCCGCCTATACCTCCTATCTCACCCGCGCTATCCGCACGTTGTGGCTGGCCTTGGAAGATTTGGATCAATGTCATATTCCTGTCATTAAAGACTGGCGTCTTAATGAGCGTCATTACGGCGGGCTCTCCGGGCTTAACAAGCAAGAAACCCGCGATAAACACGGCGACGAACAAGTGCATATCTGGCGCAGAAGTTTCGATGTTCCGCCGCCCCTTGTCGGCGCCGATCACAAATATCACCCGGCCAATGATCCGCGCTATAAAGGCATTGACCCCGCCCTTTTGCCGGGCGGGGAAAGTTTAAAGCTGACCCTGGCGCGCGTTCTGCCCTATTTCATCTCCGAAATAACCCCACAAATCACCGCCGGAAAAACCTTGCTCATTTCCGCCCACGGCAACAGTCTGCGCGCTTTGCTCAAGCATTTATTCGCTGTTTCTGACGCGGACATACCGGGCTATGAAGTGCCCACGGGCAATCCGTTATTGATCGAACTTACACCTGGTTCCCTGGCCGTAAAATCCGCCCGTTATCTCGACGAGGAACGGGCCAAACCCTTGCCGCCTCTATAGGCAGCGATTTTTAAAATCTCCGTGGCCCCGCTGGCAAAGATGCCACTGGGCGGCTTACGTCAAGGGACGGAATTTAGAAATTATTCGGCCAATGCCAGGTTTTCCCGCTCCATTTTTTATAAAGCCTGTCTTTGTGTTTAGGGTCGATATTCACCTTGCTGATATCACCGCCCGCCCAGTCCATGATTTCCCCCCAAAGGCCGTGGAGGTTTTCATTGATAATGATCACTTGCCGCAAAATAATTGCCCGCATATACTCGCTTAAAATCAGGGGAATATATGAAAATCACGCGGGCATCTTTTATTGTGCTTGGCCCGGTCTTGGCGGTATTATTTACGCTGTTGCTGATGCAATTTGGACTGGATAAAGAGCCAGCGATTGCGGCGGGCATTACCCTGTTGACGGTGATCTGGTGGGTGAGCGAAGCCATCCCGATTGCGGCCGCTTCTTTGGTGCCATTTGCGCTTTTGCCTTTGTTTGGAATTTTAGATCACAAGGCGGTGTCGTCTGCTCTGGGTAGCCATGTGATTTTGCTGCTGATGGGTGCTTTTATGCTGGCCAAGGCTTTGGAGAAAAGCGGCACCCATGAACGTTTGGCGGTCTATATGGTGCGGCTGGTCGGTGCATCAAGCGGGCGCAGATTGGTGCTTGGCTTTATGCTGGCTTCGGGTTTCTTGTCCATGTGGATTTCCAACACAGCCACCACCTTGATCATGTTGCCCATCGCCCTGGCCATATTGGCGGGCATTGACAATCCCAAATTGCGGGTTGCGCTTATTTTGGGCATTGCATACGCCGCCAGCATTGGCGGCATTGGCACGCCAATCGGTACGCCGCCCAATGTGATTTTCATGGGCATTTACGAAGAGCAAACCGGTAAGGAGTTCAGCTTTTTCTCTTGGATGAAAATCGGTGTGCCCGTGGTTATCCTGTCCCTGCCGATCATGGCCTTGTGGCTGACCCGAAGTGTTAAGCTTGAGCAAGAAATTATCCTGCCCGAGCTGGGGCGCTGGCGCATTGAAGAACGCAGAACCTTGCTGGTCTTTGCCCTGACGGCCCTGGCCTGGATAACCCGCAAAGACCCTTATGGCGGCTGGAGCGGCGTGCTGGACATTCCTTTTGCCGGGGACGGCACCATTGCCCTGCTGGCCGTTGTCTTGATGTTTGTTATTCCTAACGGCAAGCAAGACAAAAACGGACGACGTACGCGCTTGCTCGACTGGCAATCGGCGGGTTCAATCCCGTGGGGCTTGTTATTGCTTTTTGCCGGCGGCATCGCACTGGCCAAAGGTTTTACGGCGTCGGGGCTGTCGGATATGTTGGGTATTTGGTTGTCTTCGCTGGCCCATTTGCCGTTGATTTT
>QIKS01000064.1 GCA_003233025.1 Hellea balneolensis
GTATCCAACCTTAAACGCCTACCCCCTTGACCCCAATCATCAGGGGTCATATTTTTGCCTTTGTTATTGACAAAACTGATTCCTGTAATTGTGGCAATCAAACTGGAAATTTTATGGATAAAATCGTTATTGAAGGCGGCGTGCCTTTATCGGGGGAGATCACGGTAAGCGGCGCTAAAAACTCTGCAATCAAACTCATGGCTGTCTGCCTTTTGACCGATGAGCCACTTGAGCTGACCAATATGCCGCGCCTGCGCGATACCCGCTTTATGGGGCAATTATTGGCGTGTCTGGGGGCGAAGGTCGAGGAAGCGCCGGGGGCGCGCCTGTTATTACATGCCAAAACCCTGACCTCAACCACAGCGTCTTATGATTTGGTGCGAAAAATGCGCGCAACATTTAATGTGCTCGGCCCGATATTGGCGCGAGAGGGCAAAGCCAAAGTTTCCTTGCCCGGCGGTTGCGCCATCGGGGCCAGACCGGTTGATTTACATCTTGATGCCCTTAAGGCGTTAGGCGCGCAAATTGAGCTGAGCGACGGTTATGTGATTGCTGAGGCGAAGAACGGCTTAAAGGGCGCGGAAATCACCTTCCCCTTTATCAGCGTCGGCGCCACCGAACACACCTTGCTGGCCTGCGTTTTGGCCAAGGGCGAGACCGTGCTTAACAATGCGGCGCGTGAACCTGAAATCATTGATTTGGCTGATTGCCTCAATGCTATGGGCGCGAAAATTAGCGGCGCCGGACGTTCGGAAATCCGCATTCAAGGCGTCAGCCGCCTTAAGGGGATTAGCTATAGCGTTGTGCCCGACCGTATCGAAGCTGGCACCTATGCTTTAGCGGCGGCAACGGCGGGCGGTTCTGTCCGGCTGGTTAATGTACGCTCTGAGCATTTGGGCTCGCTTTGGCCGTTAATCGCCAAGGCGGGAGCGACCGTCACCATGGATGATAATTCCGTGCTGATTGAGCGCGGGCAGGGGACGCCTTTGCGCCCGGTTGATATGGAAACACAGGCTTATCCCGGCTTTCCAACCGATTTACAGGCGCAATTCATGGCCATGGTTTGTTTGGCCGACGGGGTGTCGATCATTCGCGAAAATATTTTTGAAAACCGGTTTATGCATTGCCCGGAATTGGTACGCATGGGGGCCAATATCACCGTCACCGGCCGCGAGGCGATTGTGCGCGGGGTTGAGCGTTTGACAGGGGCGCCGGTCATGGCGACAGATTTGCGGGCGTCCGCCAGTCTTGTTGCAGCGGGCTTGGCGGCGGACGGGATAACGGAAATCTCGCGGGTTTATCATCTCGACCGGGGATTTGAAAACATTGATGTCAAATTAGGCAATTGCGGTGCGCGCATTAAACGGGTATCGGAAACAGGATGAGCCAGGACATGAAAAACCCATCCTTAAAACTGATCGCCGAAAGCCAGCAAGATTTGGCTGTGATTGCGGCCAGCTTGCAAGACGCGATTGTCAAAGTCTCTGATATCGTCGTTGACAAGGACGCCAAAACCCTAACCGTGCGTGCCTTTCGCTTTATGCATGAGGGCGCAGCCGACAAGCGTGTGGTGTGTGCCTTGCGGTTTAACCATGTTCTTGGCGTGCAAACCAAAGGGATAAACCGTGCCGACCCGGATGCTTTTTTGGTTTTGCTGACGATTGATTTTAAAAAAAATAAAGGCCGCTCGTCTGCGGGTGTGGCCGAATTGGTATTTGCAGGCGGCGGTAGCCTCAAGGCGGAGGCCGAATATATCGAAGCGCGCCTGGTGGATTTAGGCCCGCCCCAAGACGCCCGCGCCACGCCTTTGCACCCGTCCAGCGGATAATGTCGGAGGGCGACCATTATATTGCCGAATTGCATATAGATGCGGACAGCCTGCCGGCGACAAGCCCTGAAATGGAGCATGAACGTCGGGTGGCTATTTTTGATCTGCTTGAGGATAATTTATTTCGCCCGCTCAGCTCACCGTCCGGGCCATATGTGTTGACCATATCTTTGAAAGACAAGCGCTTGCAGCTTAATGTGCTGCGGACGAACGGTGTGTTGCGAGGTGATTTTTCTTTGTCCCTGACGCCGTTTCGCCGAATTATCAAAGATTATTTCATGATTTGCGAAGCCTATCATGAAGCAATCCGCACCGCGACATCGGCGCAAATCGAGGCGATTGATATGGGGCGGCGCGGACTTCATAATGAAGGCTCGCGTCTGTTCTCAGATAGTTTTCGCAATGTAATTGAAGTTGATTTTAACACATCGCGCCGGTTTTTTACCGTGATTTGTGCGCTGCACAGGCGGCCGCAATCATGAGTAAAGGCTATAAATCCGTCCTGTTTGTTTGCACGTTAAATTCCATTCGCTCGCCCATGGCAGAAGGACTGCTGAAACACAAAATGGCGTCCGGTATTTATGTGCAATCTTGTGGCTTGGAAGCAGGCGATTTGAACGATCTCATGGTCGCGGTGATGGTCGAGAAAAACATTGATATGAGCGGACATAATGCCCAAGCCCTCGGTGATTTGGGTGATACCAGTTTTGATCTTGTCATTGCTTTCACCCAAGGCGCCGAGGGCGCGGTGCGGGCGGTTTTTGATGATAGTGCCAGTGAAATAGAGCTGTGGGAAACCCCGGACCCGACGATTGGGGCCATGGATGTCCGTGCCATGATGAACAATTACCGCGCTGTGCGCGACAGTATTGCTGTGCGGCTTGAGCAGAAATTTAATATTTAGGCTCAGGAGCTATTATTTTATCAACCGCAGCCAGCTCAAACACACCACGAAAAAACTTCAATTTTTCACCAATCACCCCTAGCATAAAATCGTTAAGCCTGATACTTGCTCTTGCGTAAGAGCGATGGAGAACCTCAATGGAAATTCGTGAAGGTCTTACCTTTGACGATGTGCTGTTACAACCTTGTGCGTCGAGCATATTGCCGGCCGATGCAGATTTGTCTGCACAGCTCACCAAGACAATCAGCCTCAACATACCTTTGCTGTCCGCAGCTATGGATACGGTGACGGAAGCGCAATTGGCGATTGCCATGGCGCAGGCGGGGGGGATTGGTATTATCCACCGTAACCTGAGTAATGACGAACAGGCGGAGGAAGTACGCCGGGTTAAGCGCTACGAATCTGGTATGGTGGTCAACCCTGTCACCATTCACCCCGAGGCCAATTTGGCGGAGCTACGCGCTTTGACCAGCCACCATTCATTTTCAAGTATTCCGGTTGTTGAAAAAAACGGCCTGCTTGTTGGTATTGTCACCCACCGCGACATCCGGTTTGCTGAAAATCCTGATGAGAGCGTTGCCAATTTAATGACCCGCGATTTGGTCACGGTAAGCGAAGGGGCGAGCGAGGTTGAAGTCAAAGAATTATTGCACAAGCACCGGATTGAGCAGGTGCTTATTGTCAACAAAAAAGGCCATTGCGTCGGTTTGATTACCGTTAAGGATATGGACAAGGCTCTGTCCTATCCCAATGCTTGTAAAGACAGCCATGGCCGTCTGCGCGTCGGCGCGGCGTCAACGGTTGGCCAGGCCGGGTATGAGCGGGCGGTCTGCCTGATTGAAGCCGGCGTCGATGTTTTGGTGATTGACACGGCTCACGGCCACTCGATCAAGGTTATCGAGCAAGTGGCTTTGATTAAGAAAAACTACCCCGATATTCAAATCATTGCCGGTAATATTGCGACAAAGGAGGCCGCGCAAGCGCTCATCGAGGCAGGTGCTGACGCCCTTAAAGTTGGCATTGGCCCTGGATCTATTTGTACGACCCGCATTGTTGCAGGTGTTGGCGTGCCCCAGCTTACCGCCCTTATTGACGTTTGCGAAGCCGCGCGTCCCGCCGGCATTGCAGTTATTGCCGATGGGGGCATCAAATACTCCGGCGATATGGCGAAAGCTTTGGCCGTGGGGGCAGACAGTGTTATGGTTGGGTCAATGTTGGCCGGCGCCAGTGAAACGCCGGGCGATGTGTTTTTATATCAGGGACGTTCTTATAAATCTTACCGGGGCATGGGGTCGGTTGCGGCCATGGCCCGGGGTTCAGCCGACCGGTATTTTCAAAAAGAAGTGGCGGACACTATGAAACTTGTCCCCGAAGGTGTTGAAGGCCGTATCGGCTATAAAGGGCCGGTTGCGCCGATCATTCATCAACTTTTAGGTGGCGTTCGTGCCGCTATGGGTTATACGGGTTCGGCAACGATTGCAGAGCTTCATGCCCATGCAAAATTTATTAAAATCACCAATGCCGGTTTGCGCGAAAGTCATGTTCATGATGTGGCTATTGCCCGCGAAGCGCCCAATTATTCGGATCCAAAATAGATGAAATTAGGTGGACGCATACAAGGGGCCATTGAGGTCTTGGACGATATTATTTCGC
This sequence comes from Hellea balneolensis, assembly GCA_003233025.1. Lineage (GTDB taxonomy): Bacteria > Pseudomonadota > Alphaproteobacteria > Caulobacterales > Maricaulaceae > Robiginitomaculum_A > Robiginitomaculum_A balneolensis_A. The sequence goes on from QIKS01000064.1 coordinate 4,386, forward strand.
GCCATACCCCGGCCACAAACGCCCTACGCGATTGGGGCAAAGCGCACCGGTTTGCCGGCTCGAAAGACCGGGCAGCGATCGGGGCTTTGGTTTTGGATGCTTTGCGCCGAAAATCGTCTTTAGCGTGGCGGATGGACGACGACAGCGCGCGCGGCTTGACCCTCGGTGTTTTGGCATTTGTTTGGAGCGAGGACGTAAAAACTCTCAAAGCCGCATTTGAAGATGACACCCACAGCCCCGAGCCGCTGAGCGCAGATGAGATTAAATTTATGGAAGGTGCCAAGGACTTACAATCCGCGCCCGACTGGATAAAGGCCGATGTTCCAGAATGGATATGGCCAAGCTTTGAAAACAATTATGGCGAGGACGCGATTTTGGAAGGTCGTGCGCTTTTAGAACGTCCGCCGCTCGATTTACGGGTCAATAGTTTGAAGGCAGAGCGCAGCGCCGTTTTAAAAAGCCTCGAGCAATTTGGCGTTGAGCCGACACCTTTGTCGCCTTTGGGTTTGCGGATAAAAGCTGGGACGTCGCTGGACCGGCTGCCAAATATTCAGCTAGAGCCTGCTTATCTGACGGGGGAAGTGGAAATTCAGGACGAAGGTTCGCAGATCGTCTCCTTGCTTGTTGAAGCGAAACCGGGCGAACGGATTTTGGATTATTGCGCCGGCGGCGGCGGAAAAACTCTGGCACTGGCCAGCCAAATGCAAGGTCAAGGCACGATTTATGCCTATGATATTGACAAGCGTCGCCTGGCGCCTACCTATGCGCGTTGCCTACGGGCAGGGGTTAAAAATGTGGAAATTTTTCAACCACCTATGACATCCTTAAACGGGCTTAAAGGGAAAATGGACAGGGTATTAATCGACGCGCCGTGTTCAGGATCTGGCACATGGCGGCGCAAGCCAGACGCCAAATGGCGGTTGTCGGAGGAGACATTATTATTGCGGCTCAAGGAGCAGCAAACGGTTTTGGCCCAAGCCAAGGATTTCGTAAAGCCGGGCGGGTTTTTGTTTTATGTGACGTGCTCGATGTTTGCTGAGGAAAATGAGGGGCAGATCTATAAATTTTTAGAGACCAATTCCGGCTATGAATTATTGTCGGCCGGGGAGAGCTTTGAGGAAATTATCGGAGACGGTAAAGCCAAGCCTTGGTCGGAAGATGGTTGCACCCTGACCTTGACCCCCCACGCGACACAAACCGACGGATTTTTCTTTGCCGTCATGCAGCGAAAATCTGAAAGCACGTCATGAGTGATAGCCACGAGCGATTGCTGATCATTGATTTTGGCTCGCAAGTGACCAAATTGATTGCCAGGCGGGTTCGTGAAAGCGGGGTGTATTGTGAAGTTCATCCCTTTAATAAAATCTCAAAAAACTTTCTCGCGGACTTCGCTCCGCAGGCGGTTATCCTGTCAGGTGGCCCCAGCAGTGTGACACAGGCCAATAGCCCACATATCGACGAAGCGGTCTTTGGCCTGCATGTGCCGATTTTGGGGATTTGCTATGGTCAGCAGGTTTTGTGCAAGCAATTGGGCGGTACGGTGGAAAGCTCGACAGAGCGCGAATTTGGCCGTGCCGACATTGAAATCGTCAAAGACAGCCCGCTATTTGACGGTATTGGCGAGATTTCGAGCCAGCACCGGGTGTGGATGAGCCACGGAGACCGTGTTAGTAGATTGCCACAAGGCTTTGAAATTATTGCAAAATCTTCAAATGCGCCCTTTGCGGCCACGGAAGATATTGTGCGGCATTATTATAGCGTCATGTTCCATCCTGAGGTCGAACATACCCTTATCGGTGCGCAAATCCTGCGCAATTTCACTCATAAAATCTCCGGATTTCGGGGCGATTGGACAATGGCTCGCTTTAAGCAAGAGGCGATAAAGGCAGTGCAGGCGCAGGTTGGCGACGGCAAGGTTATTTGCGGGCTATCGGGAGGGGTGGATAGCTCCGTGGTTGCTGTCCTTTTGCATGAAGCGATTGGTGAGCAGCTCACATGTGTGTTCGTTGATACCGGGATGATGCGCGAAAATGAATCTGATGAAGTTATTTCATTATTTTCAAAGCATTATAATATTAACTTAATTCATGTGGAC
>QIKS01000082.1 GCA_003233025.1 Hellea balneolensis
CCTTTTAATGGCCGTGTTCGCGATAAATTTGCCGACATAGGTCAATTTGTTGGCCCTGGCGCAAGGTTGGGCCGGATTTTCTCAACCGATTTTGCCGAAGTGCGCCTGGCCTTAAGTGATGCGGATCTGGCCCGGCTTGATTTGCCTGTAGCCTTTGTTGCTTCGTCGAGAGACGCGGCGCCGGCGGTGTTGATCAGCACAATTATCGCCGGTCAACTGCGCGAATGGCGCGGACATATTATGCGCACAGACGCCGCTTATGACACCAACACCCGCGCCCTGTTCGCCATCGCCGAAGTGGCAGACCCTTACGGCGAGGGCGCTGCGGCGGGCGGCTATCCTTTGGCACCAGGCTTGTTTGTCGACGCGCAAATTTCTGGCAAAATTTTGGACAATGTCATGGTTATCCCGCGCGACGGATTGCGGCCTGACAATAAGGTTTATGTGGTCAACAGCGAAGGCCTGGCCGATAGCCGCGACGCCATTGTTTTGGACACCAATCCGCAACGGGCGGTTTTGGCAGGCGGGGTTGTTCCAGGCGAGTTGATTATTTTGTCGCCTTTGGAGAAATCCCAATTGAGCTTAAAATTTAGAGTTTTGGATATTAATGATCCCAGCATTGTTTTGGTGGAACCTGAGCCGGATGAAGACGAGGACAAGAAACCGAAAGAGAATGAAGAGGACGGCGACAAGAAGAAAGCCTCCGCTGAGGGAGCTGAATAATGCGCGGCTTAATTGCATGGTGGGCACGAAATACGGTTGCAGCCAATCTGTTGATGGTTGGCATTATTCTCATGGGCATTGTCGGGTTTTTCAAGCTTGAACGAGAATTTTTCCCAACAATAACCATTAACGGCATGACCGTTAGTGCCGCGTGGCAAGGCGCGTCCCCGTCCGATGTTGAAGAACAATTGATCACCCGCATTGAAGATGCGGTGGCCGGGATAGACGGGATTGATTATCTTGAAGCAACCGCCCGCGAAGGGTCGGGCAGCGTTAATATTCGTACCAAAGTCAATGCGGACTATGATAAATTATTTGATGAAGTTAAGGCCCGCGTTGACGGCATTAACAATTTCCCCCCCGATGCCTTCCGCCCCATTGTCACCCGCTGGGAAGCCAATGCAGATTATATGTTTATTGCCCTGCACGGGGATTTGGACCGGTTAAGCTTGCAGCGCCTCAGCAATGGTATTCGCGACGAAATGGCCAAGCTCAAAGGCGGGCAATTGATCGAAAATATCAGCAAGCTTGAAGAAGAAGTGACCATTGAAATTGCCGAAGACGCCCTGCGGCGTTACGGCCTGACCTTTCAACAAGTCGCCGCAAGTATATCTGGCTCATCGGTAAATCTATCAGCAGGCCAGGTGAAAACCAGCGCCGGAAATTTACAGCTTAAAGCCCGCAACCTCGCCAATACAAAGGAAGAGTTTGGCAATATAATTGTCCGGCAAGCTGCCGAGGGTGGGCGGGTTTATTTGCGCGACATTGCCCATATCATTGACGGGTTTGAAGATTTTGAATTTGACGCCACCTACAAAAAACAAGAAGCCGTTTTTTTTCGGGTTGTATCACCTGAAAACTTCAATGTGACGGTGTCCGGCAAAGAGTTTCGCGACTATATAGAGGCAAGAAATAAAACCCTGCCACCCGGTGTCGAGATTTCCATGTGGTTTGACGGCTCGACAATGTTTGATGCGCGCATGGGTTTGATCGGCTCTAATGCTTTGCTCGGCCTGGCGCTGGTTTTGATCTTGCTGGTCTTGTTCCTGCGACCCGCAGTCGCGTTTTGGGTGACCACAGGTATTATTGTGTCTTTCGCCGGCGCCATCGCCGTCTTGCCCTATTTGGGTGTGTCTTTTAACATGATGTCAACCTTTGCCATTCTTTTGGTTATTGGCATTGTTGTTGATGACGCCATTGTTGTCGGGGAAAGTATTCACTTCCATACCGAACACGGCATCAGCAAAACCAAAGGCGCGATTGCCGGGACCAATATGGTTGTCAAGCCCGTGTTCTTTGCTGTCATCACCACCATTATGACCTTCATGCCGTGGATGTTGTTATCCGGGCCGATGGTGGCTGTGACCTCTCAAATTACCTTGGTGGTTATCGCCGCTTTGGTGTTCTCGCTGATCGAGGCTTTCTTCATCATGCCGGCGCATTTATCCCATCTCAAGCCCCTAAAGCCGATCGCTCAAGCAAACCGGTTTGAGCGGTTTCAACGCGGGCTTGCGGACGGGCTAACTTATTTTGCCCAAAATAAATTTCGGCCAATTGCTGCATTTGTTTTAAAGTTCCGCTATGCAACGGTCGCCGTTTTTGTCGGCCTGATGATCTTGTCATTTGGCATTATTGGCGCAGGGCTGGCCAAGGTTGAAATGTTTTCCAACCCGGAAGGAGATATGATCCAGGCAACGATCAGTTTCCCCGAAGGCACAAATTATGACCGTGTTCTCCAGATAAAAGATCGATTGGACACGGCGATTGAGGAGCTGAACGCCAACACGCAAAAAGATTTCGGTGTTGATTTTGATCTGATCACCGCGCCGGGCAGTTTTTCTTTTGGCAATTCCGTTCGGGCTTTCTTAGGTCTGGCACCGGTGGAAAGCCGCACGCGCATTTCTTCGAAAAAAATCGCCGACAAGCTGGAAGAATATCTTGGCCCTATTCCCGATGCACGGCGGATCAGTTTTAGTGCCGAGCGCGGTGCGAGCGGCGGCAGCGGGCGGGTCAATTACGGTTTGGCGTCCAGTGACCCCGAGGCCCTGACATTGGCGGCCCAGGATCTGAAAGAACATTTGGAAACCTATAGCGATGTTAACCGCACCAATAATAACCGCGAAAGTTCGGCCCAGGAAATGCGCTTTGCGCTTAAGCCGGGGGCGGAGCGCTACGGCATTACTCTGACCGATGTAACGCGCCAAGTCCGCCAAGCCTTTTTTGGCCTTGAAGTGCAACGCTTGCCCCGTAACGGCGAAGATGTCCGGGTGGTTTTGCGTTACCCGCGGGCAGCGCGCGATTCTATCGACAGTCTGGAGCAATTGCGTATTCGCGGGGCACAGGGTGTCGAGGTTCCGCTTTATACTGTGGCGGATGTGTCCTTTACGCCCGGTGTCAGCCAGATCTCGCGCCGCGACCGCAAGCGCACGGTTCAAATCGGTGCGCGGGTTAATGGCGGGACGGAAGCCGTGCAAAAAATCAGAGAAGACATGGACGAAAATTTCTTCCCCGAATGGCAATTGCGCCACCCCCGCGCGGAACGGCTGGTTATTGGTGACGATGATTTACAAACGACACTTGTATCGGAATTACGATTGTTTTTCTTAATTGTTCTGGGGTTAATGTACGGGCTTTTGGCCATTGCCTTTCGCTCCTATGCCCAACCCTTGCTGATCATGATCGCCATTCCCTTTGCCTTTGTTGGCATGGTATTTGGCTCTATGCTCCTCAATGTACCTCTGGGCATGTTTTCCCTGTTTGGCTTCTTTGCCGCTGCCGGTGTGGCGGTGAATGACAATCTGGTGCTGATCGATTATATCAACCGGTTGCGCGCCAAAGGGGTCGGCGCCTATCAGGCAGTTACCGACGCCTGTGTTGCCCGGTTCAGACCCATATTGCTCACATCTGTCACCACATTTGTTGGCATTATGCCAATGTTTGCCGAACAATCCGTCCAGGCGCAATTTTTAAAACCGATGATTGTTGCCCTGGCGTTCGGGGTGTTGTTTGATTTTTTCCTCACCTTGTTGCTTGTCCCCGCCATGTACGGCATTGGGGTCGATATAAACCGAGGATTTAAACGCTTGTGGACCGGAGAGAAACAAGCCCCCCTGGGTTCCAGCTATGACCCCCAAATGGTCATCGCCTTGGAAACCGAAGACGTAGGCACGAAAACCCCACCAGATTAGAAACCAAAAATGGAGAGTAATATGACTTTAAAGAAAATCATCACGCCAAGCCTCATGGCATTGGCATTGGCTGCCGGGCTTAGTGCCTGTGCGCCCAGCGAAAATACAAATGAAACGGCTGCGCTCATAGAAACCGCCCAGACAGGCCCGGAGCTGGGAACATTTGGCGTTGCCTTGGCCAATATTGACGAGACGGTCAAGCCCGGCGATAATTTCTTTAAATATGTCAATGGCAATTGGATCAACAATACGGCTATTCCGGCGGACCGCTCCAGTTACGGTTCTTTTGGTATTTTAAGAGACCGGTCGCAAGAGCAGGTTCGTGCGATCATTGAAGACACATCCAAAGGGGACAATGCACCCGGCTCGGTTGAGCAAAAAATCGGCGATCTTTACGCAGCCTTTATGGACACGGACGCCATTGAAGCAGCGGGTATCGAGCCGATAAAAGCGGACCTTGCAACCATTGCCGCCCTGTCCAGCCATTTGGAAATTGCCGCTATAATGGGCGACCCTTCTTTGAACCTCCGCTCACCGGTTGGCGGGTTTGTCAGCGTTGACGCCAAGGATACTGAAAATTATATTTTCTATCTTACCCAGTCTGGCCTGGGCATGCCAAACCGCAGCTATTATCTGGACGAGGATGAGAAATCCGCCCAGCTGCGTACCGAATATCTTAAATATATGACGGTTATGCTGACCGAAACCGGAGCTGATAATGCGGCGGCGCGCGCGCAAGCGGTTTTGGATTTTGAAACGCAGTTCGCTGTCTCCCACTGGACACCCGTCAAACGGCGCAATCGTGATTTGACCTATAATAAAATGACCAAGGCAGAGCTGATCGCCTTTGCGCCTGGCTTTGATTGGCACGCAATGCTGGAGGCCAGCGGTCTTGGCGACCAGACAAATTTTGTTGTGCGCGAAACCGATGCCTTGCAAGGCTTGGCCAAAACTTTTGGCGAGACGGATTTGGATGTCATCAAGGATTATCTGGTTATCAGCTATGTTGGCCGCAATTCAGCCATTTTGCCCAGCGCTATCGATCAAGCCAGCTTTAATTTTTACAGCAAAGCCCTGCGCGGCACCGAAGTTCAGCGTGAGCGTTGGAAACGCGGCGTTGGGCAAGTTAGCGGTGCGCTCGGGGAAGCAGTTGGCCAAGTTTATGTCAGCCGTCACTTTAAACAAAACGCCAAAGATCAAATGGATGCATTGGTCGAGAACTTGCGCGATGCCTTTAAGGACGGGATTGATAATCTCGAATGGATGGGCGATACAACCAAGACCGAAGCTCAGTATAAATTGGCCAAATTTTATCCAAAAATTGGCTATCCGAAAAACTGGAATGATTATTCGGCGCTAAAAGTTGACCGCGATGATCTTTTTGGCAGCGTAAAATCGTCAAATCTCTGGGCCTGGAATGATATGATTTCTGATTTGGGTCAAGAGATTGACCGTGAAGCCTTTGGCATGACGCCGCAAACGGTCAATGCCTATTACAATTCCACCTTGAACGAAATCGTCTTCCCGGCTGCTATTTTGCAAGCTCCATTTTTTGATCCCCATGCAGATGCAGCGGTTAATTACGGCGGTATTGGCGCAGTGATTGGCCATGAAATGGGCCACGGTTTTGACGACCAAGGCAGCAAATCTGACGGCAATGGCGAGCAACGCGATTGGTGGAGCGAGGACGACAAAGCGGCGTTTAAAGAACGCACGGCTGCATTGGTTGCCCAATATAGCGAGTTTGAGCCTCTCGAAGGCCTGTTTGTTAACGGCGCCTTGTCTCTCGGCGAAAATATCGGTGATTTGACCGGGGTTACCATGGCCTATGCGGCCTATAAAAACTCCCTGGGCGGCGAAGAAGCCCCGATCATTGACGGCTTTACCGGTGACCAGCGTTTCTTCCTGGCCTATGCCCAAATTTGGCAGCGCAAATTTCGCGATGAAGCCATGCGCACGCAGGTTAAAAACGGCCCGCACAGTCCCGGCGAATACCGCGCCAATGGCATTGTGCGTAATTTTGACGCCTGGTATGAAGCTTTTGATGTCCAGCCTGGCGATGCCATGTATTTGGCCCCAGAAGACCGCGTCAAAATCTGGTAACAACCAGATACACCTTTAAATACAACACCCACCGCATTTTTGCGGTGGGTTTTTTTATGCCGGAACTGTGGACGAAATCACTCGCGCCGCAATATTTTCTCTGAAAATACATTGCCAATCCAGCCAGACATGAATTCCTGTTTAACAAGGGCAGGATCGTAAACTTGATCGACCCAATTGATAAATTCAATATCATGCTTCGCTTTATATTGCAGATAGCTTGCGAAGAAATAATCCAACATGCCGGTTTTGCCGGCTTTCATGTGTAAGTATTTGATGTCGAGCTGCTCTATGGCCTGCGCCATCGGTTGGCCGAGCTTAAAATGTTTATACAAAACGCCGGTAATTCCGGTACGGTCAGCCCCGGATTTACAATGCATCACGGCCGGATATTCAAGGGTTTCAAACAAGGACTTCAGATCGTGGATTTTGCTCTTTT
>QIKS01000206.1 GCA_003233025.1 Hellea balneolensis
CCTTGGGGGCCAAGCTGGCCAAGGTTGACGGGGTGGTGACGCGCGACGAAATTGATGCATTTAAAAATGTTTTTCAATCGAGCGCCTTGGCCGAGGACGGTATATCGAGATTTTTTAATTTGGCACGACAAACAAGTTTGGGATACGAATCTTACGCCAAGATTGTCTACCGAAAATATAAAAGCCGACCTGATATTTTGGAAGATGTCTTGGACGGCTTGTTTCACATTGCCCTTGCCGACGGTATTGTCACGGAGGGGGAAATGGAGTTTTTACAAACAATCTCCCATATCTTCAAGTTCGACCCGCCGATATTTAACCGCATCCGCATTACCCATCTTGGCCGGGCGGCTGACGATCCCTATCTTATTCTCGGCGTTGATGAAGAGGTAACTGACCGTGAGCTTAAAAGCGCTTATCGCCGCATGGCCGCCGCCAATCACCCTGACAGGCTGGCGGCGCGGGGCTTGCCGCAGGAATTGCAAAAACTGGCAACCCATAAAATGGCGATGATCAACAAAGCTTATGGGGAGATATTGTGTTTGCGAAAACAGGTGCGATAAATAAACAAACTGTCACAATTGCCCCCTTGACGAACGGGTCTATAAGGACAACATTATAGAGGTTATGGTCAAAACACATTCATTACCCGGCGGCGGCCCTGGATTATTTCAAACCGTGCTGCGCGCGCTTTTCGTCCTTGCTGCGACAATTGGCGGATTTTTCATCCTTGCGGCGTCCGCCGCTTTGGCGTTGATCGTCGCTCTGGGTTTGCTTATCTTCGGCGCTGTCGTGTTCGCAGGGTTTTGGTTGCGCGCGAAAATTACCGGGCGTTCCGCGTTTTCCGGCATGGCGGGAGGCGCTTCGCCATTTGCGACAATGCACACATTTAAAACGGGTGCGGCTAAACCTTCTGCGCAAAAAGAGGAACCGCAAGCGCAAGGTAAGGACGGTGGCCCGGTTATTGATGCCCACCAGACGCCTGACGGCTGGAGCGTCGATACGGATTAAAGGGTAAAATATGGCTCAGGCGAAAAACAAAACCCAAAAAACCACTATCGCGCCAGCGGAATTTCTTCAAATGATCAAGCCTGACGGGAAGCGTGACGACAGTTTTGCTTTGCTCGATATGATGACGGAAATTAGCGGGCTTGAGCCTAAAATGTGGGGGCCGGCGATTATCGGGTTTGGCGATTATCATTATAAATATGATAGTGGCCGGGAGGGGGATTTCTTACGCACGGGATTTTCGCCAAGAGCAAAAAATTTAACACTTTATATTATGCCCGGCTACCAAGATTTTGGCGAAGAACTTTCCCGCCTGGGCAAATATAAAATGGGAAAATCTTGCCTGTATATAAACCGCCTCTCCGACATTGACGAAGATGTTTTACGTGAAATCATCGCCAAGGGCCTGGCCATTATGGAAGAAAAATACCCTTCGTGAATATCACCCAAACGCCCTCGCCAAATTTCGATGACCGTCGCTTGCCCATAAGCTTGCTGATCTTGCATTACACAGGCATGGAAACTGCTGCCGCCGCCCTCAAACATATGCGCGACCCACAAGCCAAGGTGAGCGCTCATTATATGGTAGCAGAAAACGGTGATATTTTTCAATTGGTTGATGAAAAACATCGGGCCTGGCATGGTGGCGTTAGTTTTTGGGCCGGGGAGAGCGATATAAATTCCGCGTCCATCGGTATTGAAATCGTTAATGGTGGCCACGATTTTGGCTTGCCCGAATATCTCGGCGCCCAAATCGAGGCTCTGACCGATTTGTGCAAGGGCATTTTACGCCGCCATAACATTCCTAAAACCGGCGTTCTCGGCCATAGCGATATCGCACCGACCCGCAAACAAGATCCCGGCGAGAAATTCCCGTGGCAGGTTTTGGCCAAAGCCGGCATTGGGTTTTGGCCGACATTGAGCGCTTCAAGCGATCAACCCGTGCTAACGGCGGCGGCCTTGCGACAAGCCTTGGGGCGCATTGGATATCATGTGGAAGATGCTCTGCCTATGGACGCGCTTATACGCGCTGTGCAGCGTCGATATCGCAGTGCGAAAATTGACGGAAAAATAGATGGGCAAACATCAAAAATCATCAAGGGTTTGGTGAAGTTTAGCGAGAAAAGCGGAAGCGCAACAAGTGTGGGTTGATGTGGGGCAACCAGTTTTTTGCTGCGCTTCCTACCGTCTCAAACACTCATCTTTGTAGATGATATATTTAAGACAATTTCATGTTTTTTCGCACAATTAAGCACGTCTAATTGCTAAATACAGTTATTGTACTGACTGTCTAGTAAAAAATACAGTTTATTTATTTTTTTTCGAAATTTTATAAAAAGCCAGATTTAAGGGGACAAATTGCCATTAAGGGTTGATGGGTCATGAGGTGCAATCATGTTCTCATAAACACTACGGGCGTTCGGTCCGGCACGGGGGTTGATCCGCATGGTAATTTCTGACCCCGGAATGCAATCATCACAGCCATCACAGTAAATTTCAATATGAACCGCATTGCCGCAATTTTTATGTATCAGGGTGATGGGGGCGGCGTCTTTGGTGTAATGCTTGGTCGCCCATGCGGCGAGGCCGATGATAATTGGTTTCAGTTCCAGAGCCGTTTTTGTAATCTTGTATTCATAGCGCTTTGGCTTTTGTTGGTAGAGAAGTTTTTCGATCAGGCCTACCGCGATCAATCTGTTTAAGCGTTTTGACAGCAAAGTCCGGTTAATTCCTAAATATTGCTCAAATTGATTAAATCGGCCCGGCCCGGTCAGGCAGCTGGACAAGATCATCAATGACCATTTGTCGCCAACCAGATCAAGAGCCGTTGCCAATGATGATTTTTCTTCAAGTAACTGTGCCCAGCTCATAAATCCTCCCGAATACGTTAGAGGCGCTTTAGCAGGTACGTGCCAAATGTAAATAATTAAATCGATTCTAAAAAGCCTTGACGGACAAAGCAACCTCGGCTTTAACACGAGGTGTCAGAGGGTCGGGTGATCGCAGGGGTTATTCCTTGAGGAAAGTCCGGGCTCCATTAAGGCAGGATGCCGGGTAACGCCCGGCGGGAGCGCAAGCTCTTAGGGAAAGTGCCACAGAAACAAACCGCCTTCTTTATGAAGGTAAGGGTGAAAAGGTGCGGTAAGAGCGCACCGCCGGTTTGGCAACAAAGCGGGCTAGGTAAACCCCATCCGGAGCAAGACCAAATAGGGGTAACGCACGGCGTGCTTTAACGTTGTTACCCGGGTAGGTCGCTAAAGGCGCGGAGTAATCCACGTCTCAGATGAATGATTGCCGCCCGCCAGCGTTATGTTGGCGGCGTACAAAACCCGGCTTATAGACCCTCTGACATTTTTACCTGCTTCACGCTGTGAAATTTGAGCCAGACGAGGGACAGCAGGCTGAGGCTGGATACGGGCACCAAAACCCAAGCAACCCCGTACCAGCTAAAGACATGTAAAATTGTACCGGCCAGCAAAGATGCGGCGGCAACGCAGCTGAATAAAATACAGTCGTGAAGGCCCTGGATTTTGTTTTTCTCCCTGTGGGTATAACATTCGGCGAACAGGGCGGTGGAGCCGATAAAGCTAAAATTCCACCCCAGGCCCAGCAAGATCAGTGATCCCCAGAAATTCCATAACTCCATCCCCGACAAAGCAATGGCCGCGCATATGATGAGCAATATTAATCCGGTGGCAATGATCAGGGTTTTGCCAAATCTGACAACAAGAAGACCAGTAAAAAAGCTGGGGGCGAACATGGCCATGACATGCCATTGTATACCCATAATGGCGGCAGATTGACTGTGCCCATTATGGGTCATGGCCAGGGGCGCGCCGGTCATCATGAAGGTCATCAGGCTGTAGGAGGTGACGGCGCAAAAAAGCGCGACGATGAATTTGTGTTGGCGCATAATGACCGATACTGGACGCCCGCTATCAGCGGGGTGTCTGGACGCATCTGCGCTAACTGGAACCGGTTTTAAAAACATCAGGATAATAATGGCGAGAACCAAAAGTCCAGCGGCGGTAAAAAACGCACCAGCAAAGGGTATTGGCAAGAACATGTCTTTGGTTTTTAAGACAATTTGTGGCCCTAAAACTGCCGCGACAATCCCGCCAGATAACACCCATGAAATCGCCCGGGATTTAAATTTGTCATCCCCTTGGTCAGTGGCGGCAAATCTGTATTGTTGGGCAAAGGCGATAGCCGCGCCGAGCAGGCCAAAGGCCAAACAGAAAAGAGAAAAACTATAAGCAAATAATGCATAGCCGGCCAGCAAAGCGCCAAAAATGCCAATAAATACGCCTAAAATAAAACCGCCGCGCCTGCCAAATTTATTTGTCAACATACCAACGGGAAGAGCAAATAAAGCCAGGCCAATACTAAAAGTGGCCACTGGCAGCGTGGCCAGCGCCCCCTCTTCGGGCAATAAATATGCCCCTGCCAGCGCCCCCAATGAAATGGCAATCGGCCCGATTGAGCCGGTAACGGCCTGGGCCATTGATAATACGATTGCATTATGAACGGCGCTTGTGGCTTGGGCATGAGGCTTTGATGACATTATGGGTCTATAGGAGTGGGGACACATTATGTCTAGCGCCATAACTCTTTCTTGTTATTAAGAAGGATACAGGTTAAAGTCTGCCGACTTTCACAGGGGAGAAATTAATGACAAAAACAACAACAGATAAACCGTCCACCTTTGATTTTGGTGCGGCCATTTCACAGTTGTTTTCACAAGCCGGTGGACGAAATTTTGCCATAAGACTGGTGTTATGGACATCGGTTTTCATGGCCGCTGTTTATGCCCTATTTGGCAGCGCTTTCATTTCCATTATGCGCGAGCTGTTTGAAGCGAGTTGGGTTGTGCAGCAAAATCCGGACAATCCTGAGGCCGCACTGGAAATTTATAAAAATATGCTGCAATTTCTCCCAAGCATTTTTTTCATGTCCCTCTTGTTGTGGTGTGTTTATGCGTCGGCGGAAACGGCCCTGCACAAACGGATTTTTAAGGGCGTAGACCACGGGTTTATCCCTTTGCGGTTTGGCCGCGACGAATTGCGGGTTATGGCGGTTCAGCTCGTGGTTTATCTGATGGTCTTTGGTGTTTATTTACTGGGAGTTTTTGTCTTGATGGTTTTGATGCTTGGAATTTTTTCAGGGTCTGCCCTCTTGGCTGCTCTTCTGGTGGGGATCGTATTTTTCGGGTTTTTAGCCTTCCTTGTTTATCTTTTCTATTTTTCAATGCGTATGGCGCCGGGAGCCGCATTATCGATTGCAACCGACACAATATCGATTACAGGCGGATGGGAGATCACCAAAAAACGGACCGGCTCTTTGTTTCTGGGTTATTTGTTCGTCTGTATCGCCGGGTATATTGTTATCAGCGTCGTACAAATTGTCGTCCTCTCATTTGTTCTTCCGGAAAACTATATGTTGCTCGCTATGGGACAAACAGAAAGCAGCCCGACAGAAATTTTTGCGCAAGCAGCGGACAGAATTAAACAACCAACCATAATGCTGGGCCTGGTTATTGGTGGTTTTGTCTACATGGTCACAACGGTAATATGGTGGCTCTCATTTGCCGGTATTGGCAATTACGCCGTGCAGTGGTGGCAGAAGGATAGTGAAGCGGGCTAAGGTGTTTCCACCGCGCCCCGCTGTTAGTACTGCTTGAGCCGGTTGTAATTTTGTGTTATAAAATGGCATCAAATCCCGGGGATATATATATATGCGCTTGATAACTGTCTTTGTTTTTTTGGTTTTGCTTGGTTTTCCTGGCGCTTATACGCAAGCAGCTCCCATTCCCGCCGATGTTCTAAAGCCCTATCAAGCTTATAACAAAGCTTACCGCGAACAAGATTTCAAAGCGGCGCTCAAACATGCAAAATCCGCCTGGGAGAAAGCCGAGCAACACATTGGCGAAGGGAAAACTACAGCCGACCTTGCTTATAATTACGGAAGCCTCGCATCAAAATTGGGTAAAACGAAACCTGCTATTGCCGCCTTGGAGCGCAGTATTGAGCTGACGGATTTTGATACGTCAGCCGGTGTTCTTGTCCGCCTGGAGCGCGAGGTTTTGTTAACAACAATTTTGTTAGGGGATGACGCGGGACGTGCGCGCAAGAGAGTGAACCGGGCCTTGAAATTTGCCCAGAAAAACAATGGCGAGGACAATATTTTTTACGGCGAATTGCAGCTCTACAAAGCCTTGGCCATCAGTCGATCAGCCAACCGCGCCGCGACCGCCTCAACACGCATTAGCCGCAGTGGCGCTCAGGACACTGTAAAACAGGCTGCAAATATACAAGAAAACAGTGCTGATTATGCGCGCAAGGCGCTTGTGTT
>QIKS01000044.1 GCA_003233025.1 Hellea balneolensis
CCAGTTTTATCGCCTGTAAATCTTGTAGGGTTACGCCCGTAACCCGCGCAGGTGCCGTGCGCTCGGAGGCTTGAATAAAAGTATCGCCCTGAACAAAAAGGAAAGCATTTTCCACGCCGGGGATTTGCGACAATCGGTCTTGCAGCCCGGAAATTTGGGCCGCCGTTGGATCAGGCGAAACTGTCGCCACATACATGTGCCCGTCTGACCCCAAGGTCAACTCGATCATGGTTTCGCGAAATCCGTTCATGATCGACATGATGGTGATCATGGCAAAAATCGCCAATGTGATACACAAAAATGCCAACACCTTACGTGCGCCCAAATAGCGGGCCGCTAATTTGCGCTCGAACTTGCCAAAGGGCGGTGCACCGCCTGTTTCGTGTTGGCCAATAGGTTTCATCTTATGAAATGCCTTTGAACTGTTGGACAATAAAGTTTACGGCCTCGCTCGGCGTTAAGTTTTGCCGCTCGCCGGTTTTACGGGTTTTGACCTCGACAATACCGTCTTTCAAACCCCGTGGCCCGACAATTATTTGAAAAGGAAGCCCGATCAAATCCATGCGTGAAAACTTAACCCCGCCCCTGTCCGCCTTGTCGTCATAAAGCGGGTCAATGCCGGCGGCCCCAAGCTTTGCATATATATCTTCGCAAGCTTTATCCGTGTCATCATCCCCGGCGCGCAGATTAAGAATACCTGCGCCAAACGGGGCAACGCTAAGCGGCCAGATAATCCCGGCTTCGTCATGGCTGGCCTCGATAATCCCGCCGACAAGACGCGAAACACCAATGCCGTAAGACCCCATTTGGGCGAAATGTTCTTTGCCGTCTGGCCCCATAACTTTCGCGCCCATCGGTTTGGAGTATTTATCGCCAAAGCAGAAAATATGCCCGACCTCAATACCGCGCGCCGAAACTTGTTTGTCTTTGGGCACGTCCTTGGCAAAAATTTCAGCGTCGTGCATTTCCTCGGTGCGGGCATAGAGAGCGGTTCGCTCATTGACAATGGCCTGCAAATCGGCACCGAAATCCACAGCGCCCGGCGCGTCCAGCTCCAGCAGATCGGCATGACAAAAAACTTCGCTCTCGCCAGTATCGGCCAAGATGAGAAATTCGTGGGATAAGTCGCCGCCAATCGGCCCGGTATCGGCGCGCATGGGCACGGCTTGCAAACCTAACCGTGCGAAAGTATTGAGATAAGCCACAAACATTTTGTTATAAGATATAACGGCAGCGTCCATGTCGATGTCGAAAGAATAGCTGTCTTTCATCAAAAACTCACGCCCTCGCATAACCCCGAACCGGGGGCGGACTTCATCTCTGAATTTCCACTGAATATGATAGAGCAGTTGCGGCAGGTCTTTGTAAGAGCGCACGAATGTGCGAAAAATATCGGTCAGCATTTCCTCATTGGTCGGGCCATAGAGAAGCGCGCGCCCACTGCGATCTTCAATCCGCAGCATTTCCTTACCGTAATCATCATAGCGGCCACTTTCGCGCCACAGCTCTGCCGGTTGGATGGTCGGCATCAGCATTTCCACCGCACCGGCGCGCTCTTGTTCCTCACGCACAATATCGGCGATTTTATTCATTACCTTCAGGCCCAAAGGCAGCCAGGAATAAATCCCCGCACTGTGTTGCTTGACCATGCCTGCCCGCAACATAAAGCGGTGCGAAGCGATTTCGGCGCTGGCGGGGGTTTCCTTTAAGAGCGGTAAAAAATAGCGCGACAGTCTCATGGGTCTTACTTTCTATATTTCGCCTTAAATTTCGTCAGGGACAAAATTAGGGATAAACGGAATATTGTTCCAATCAACCAAATTAAAGGTAATGATACAAAAAATTATCAGCCAGACAATAGCCGCAAGCACACTGGTCTGTATTATTTTTAGCCGCATCCGTGATTTTTGCGGCGCGCCCGGCTCGGTGCCAGGCACAATATCACCGCTTTCATGCTGGCCTTTTACCCCTAAAGGCAAGACCGTAAACAGCAATAACCACCACACAATAAAGTAAACCGCAATTCCGGTGATAATAGGCATTATTTCGGGCTCTCCATTAATTCAATCAACACGCCGGTAAAATCTTTCGGGTGAATAAAAATCACCAATGTGCCGTGCGCGCCTATTCTCGGTTCACTCAATACTGTTGCGCCTTGCTCTTCCATATGGCGTTTTGCCGCGTGAATATCTTGCACTTCAAAACAGATATGATGCTGGGCACCTTTCGGGTTTTTAGCGAGAAATTTAAGGATTGGAGAGTTATCGCCGTAAGGCTCGATAAATTCCAACTGCCCGGACGGGAGATTAACAAAGCAAAACCTAACCCCTTGCGCGGGCAAGGTCTTGGTTTTGGTAATACCGGTAATACCCAATATCTCCCGGTAAGGCTTCACCGCGTCTTTGATAGAAGGAACGGCAATGCCAATATGGTTGAGCGGCCCGATCATGATAGCCGCATGGCGATCACTTCAACAATGGCCCGCTTGTCGGTCTCTGCGCGAAGGTAGCGCCGGACTTTCGAACGCACACGCTCCTCGATAGCGTCTTCGTCGCGGCGTTTATTTTTATCGAGAGAGAAGAAAGCCCGCTCCGCCACCTTTGCAATACCGTCAAGCAGCTTGTCAAGAATTTGGCCATTATAGCCGTGGGGGAAACCATTGGCGCGGATATCTGGCCCGGCGATTAATTCGCCTTTGCGGCTAATCGTAAGGGCGATGCTGACATGGCCCGCATAGGCCATTTTCAGACGCTCGCGCAGTGACATATCACCAGCGGGAATGATCAAGCGGCAGTCTTCATGCAAGCGCCCGGCCGGAACAATTTCAATGATTTTCGCACCCTTCTTGGACAATTTAATCATCTCGCCGTTATGGGGGGCCAAAGTATGCGCAATGCCCAAACTATCTGCGAGCTTGGCATGTTCGAGCAAATGGCGCCGCTCGCCGTGAACCGGAATGGCGATATGGGGTTTGGCCCAACTGTACATTTCCTTCAACTCATCGCGGCAGGGATGGCCGGACACATGAATATCGTGACTTTTTTCTGTAACGATTTCAATGCCTTGATCGGCCAAACTGTTTTGCAAAGCGAAAATACCTTTTTCATTGCCGGGGATAATTTTGGATGAGAAAATCACAACATCGCCTTTGCCGAACTTAACTGTGCGGTGATCGCCTCTGGCTATGCGCGACAACGCCGCCCGTGGTTCGCCTTGGGATCCGGTGCATAAATATAAAACATGACCAGCAGGCATAGAGCTTGCTTGATCTTCGCTAACCATATTTGTGATTTGCTTGAGCAGGCCAACCGCCTTCGCCGCTTCACACATCCGGTGCATGGAGCGACCGATAAGGCAGACACTGCGCTCATTGGCGCTGGCCGCCACCATGACGGTTTCCAGCCGCGCCACATTGGAAGCAAAGCTGGCCACGGCCATGCCGCGCCCCCTATATTCGCCGATCAATTTTATTAGGGCGTCGCGAACACCGCTTTCCGATCCCGATACGCCGGGGCTAAACACATTGGTGCTGTCACACACCATGGCCAAGACGCCCTCATCGCCGACAGCGCGCAGGGCCTCGACGTCAACCCCTTCGCCGATCATCGGGTCAGGATCAATTTTCCAGTCCCCGGTGTGCAGGATTATACCTTCTGGCGTGCGGATGATTAACGCATTGGGTTCGGGGATTGAATGGGTCAATGTCACCAGCTCAATCTCAAAAATACCGAGCTTGAATTTTCCCCGCAGCGGAATTTCAAACAGTGGCACTTCGCCAAGCAGGTCAAATTCCGCCAGCCGGCCTTCCGTCAAATAATGGGTAAATGGCGTGGCATAGACCGGGCAGCGAAGCTGCGGCCACAACCGGGCCAATGCCCCCATATGATCTTCATGGGCGTGGGTGAGGATGATCCCTAAAATATCATCTTTCTTGTCTTCGAGAAATTCAATGCTGGGCATGATAATATCAATGCCCGGCGTTTGCGGCCCGCCAAATGTCACGCCAATATCAACAATTATCCATTTGCGGGCATGGGGCGGGCCAAACCCGTAAAGGTTCAAATTCATGCCAATTTCGCCGCAACCACCCAAGGGCAGAAAAACAAGTTCGTCTTTATTCTTGCTCATAATTTAAGCCTTATTCCGCTGCCAAATTTCATGCAGCCCGTTAATGGTCAATTGCACATCATAAATCTCAATGCGCTTAGATGCCCCTTCAAACAAAGATGCCACACCGCCCGTGCCAATAACGGTAAATTTTCGACCGTCTTCGGCGCGGATTTTATCGATCAGCCCGTCAATGAGAGAAATATAGCCCCAAAAAATTCCCGACTGCATGGCTTCAACCGTGCCGCGCCCAATAACACGTTCGGGGCGCTTGATGGCAATTCGGGGTAATTTCGCGGCGGCTTCATGCAGGGCTTGTATGGAGAGATTAATGCCCGGCGCAATGATGCCGCCTTCAAAATCACCATTTGCGCAAATAATATCAAATGTGGTGGCGGTGCCTGAATCCACCAAAATGAGCGGCCCTTTATATTTTGCGTGCGCCCCCACTGCATTGACCAACCGGTCAGCACCAACGTCGTCGGGGTTGGCCAAATTAACCTTGGCCCCAACCTCCACGCCTGGCTCGCCGACAACAAGCGGTTCTACATTGAGATGACGCCGCGACAAATTTCGCATATGAAACAAGGCTTGGGGCACAACGGTAGAAATGATGCAACCGTCAATGTCTTCAAATTTCAAGCCTTGCATCACCATAAGCTGATACAGCCATACTGCATATTCATCCGCTGTGCGCGCCGCATTGGTCTGGATGCGCCATTCAACCACCCAGTCATTGCCGTCATGAACGGCAAATAAGGTATTGGTATTTCCGCTATCAATCGCCAGTAACATAATATCTCCTGCCCTCTCTTTATAGGGCTTGTTCACGAAAAGAAAACATCTCCTGCATGGATTTTCACACATTGCCCGTCGTCAACAATAATCTCCAATGCCCCGTCCATATCCAGCCCCATAGCAATGCCTTTAACCGTGCGCTCGGCCAAGACCGCCGTGACGGGGCCGCCAATGCCCTGGGCGCGTAAAAGCCATGCCGTGCGTAGGGGCGCAAAGCCTTCGGCTACGTATATGCTGCGCCAATGGCTAAAGCGCGCCGCCAATAGAGCGGTCATCGGCCCGGTTCCGGTAAATACCGGCTCCGGCCCGCTTAAATCCTTGTCATCAATATGGGCCAGCAAATGGGTGGTCGGATAATCAGTTAAGTCCGGCGTATCGATCACATTAATGCCAATACCAACGATGAGCCAATGATGTTGGTTTTCCCGTCCACTTTCCAGCAAAATCCCGGCGATTTTTTTGCCTGCCACCAAAATATCGTTCGGCCATTTAATCTTGATCAGATCAGGGGCTATATAGTGCTCAAGCATCTCCGCTACCGCCAACGCCGCCGCGAAACTGAGCCGGGCATCGTCTTGCAACTGGCCTTGGGTTTTAAACAGGCCGGAGCAAAACAAATTGCCGCTCCGCGATACCCAAGTGCGGCCCCGCCGCCCGCGCCCGGCGGTTTGGCGATCCGCCGATATCCACAAAGCTTGCGAACTGCCGTGAGCAATGGTGTCGCTGGCACGGCGGGCAGCTTCCGCGTTCGTGGAATCGACGTTGTCAAAATGAATGAACTTCACAATTCTGCGCTCAAGCCTAGAACAAGCTGGCCGCTGCCGCTTCAATGGCGGTGCGGGCCGGGATAGCAATAAAGGGCAGCATCAGCACAGGGAAAATGAGAAGCGCAGAAATGGTTGCCGGCATTGTCAAGGAACGGGGAGCGCTGACAAATGTGCGAACCTGGCTGTCAAACCAGATGGTCTTAATCACCCGCAAATAATAAAATGCGCCAACGACCGACGCCAAAAGCGCAACCACAACCAACCAGCCCAGCCCCGCTTCAAAGGCCGGCGCAAAGGCGAACCATTTGCCAAAAAATCCCATAAGAAACGGGATGCCCGCCAAGGAGAACATCAAGATGGTAAAGACAATGCTCAAGGGGCGATTTGATTGTGACAGGCCGCCAAGGTCGCTGATTTGTTCGACCATGCCGTCGCTGGTGCGCATTTGTAAAATACAGGCAAATATACCGACAACGCTGACCATATAAATAGACATGAAGATCAACATGCCCGAAACACCCGCCGCGCCGCCAGCCGACAACGCCACCAAAGCGTACCCCATATTGGCAATGGATGAATAAGCCATCAGCCGCTTGATATTGGTTTGTGTCAACGCGCCAAATGCGCCGACCAACATGGACAGAACGGCCAAAACAACAATCACCTGCTGCCAAACCTGCACATCATCGCCGAACGGCCCGGTGACAAGGCGCGTAATCAGAGCCAATGCGGCCAGTTTTGGTGCGCCGGCAAAGAAGCCGGTGATCGGCGTTGGTGCACCTTCATAAACGTCCGGCGTCCACATATGAAAGGG
>QIKS01000039.1 GCA_003233025.1 Hellea balneolensis
TAGGAAATACGGATCAAGCGGTTTACTTTCATATCCAAAGTTTCAAGAGCGCGGCGGATTTCGCGGTTTTTACCCTCGCGGATGGTGATGCTCATCCAGGCATTTGTTCCTTGTTGTTTGTCGAGCGTCGCTTCAATAGGCCCGGTGCGCACCCCGTCAATCAGCACACCCTTCATCAACCGGTCAAGCCGCTCTTGAGTGGCTTTACCGTAAGCTCGCGCTTTATAGCGCCGCGCCCACGCCGTTGCTGGCAACTCCAATTGCCGGGCCAGCTCTCCGTCATTGGTCAGCAATAATAAGCCTTCCGATGTCATATCGAGGCGACCGACCGAGATAACACGCGCCATATCGTCGGGCAGGTTTTCAAACACGGTTGGCCGCCCGCCCGGATCATTATGGGTGGTCAGCAGGCCACTTGGTTTGTGATAGCGCCACAGACGCGGTGGTTGCTTGGCGGCAATGGGTGTGCCGTCAACTTCGATCTTGTCGTGGCCGTTGACCAAAAACGCAGGTGTGATCAGCAGATTGCCATTGACCTTCACCCGCCCCGCTATGATCATTCTCTCGGCTTCACGGCGCGAGGCGACCCCGGCCCGGGCCATGGCTTTGGCAATGCGTTCGCCTGGTGTTGTATTCGGGGCTTGCTTTGTCATCGGTTTTTGACCATTTCAATGTCTATGAATATTGATGAGCAGTATATGCGCCAATGTATAGCACAAGCGCAAGCGGCAAGTGGGCGCGGGGAAGTGCCCGTCGGGGCGTTGATCGTCGATCCGGCAACAAACCAGGTATTAGCGCAAGCCAGCAATGCCCCGATTGGCGATAACGACCCCACGGCTCACGCCGAAATTATCGCCCTGCGCCGGGCCGCGCAAAAGCTTGGCAATTACCGCCTCAGCGGGTTGACGCTTTATGTCACACTTGAACCTTGCGTTATGTGCGCCGGCGCTCTGTCCCACGCCCGTATTGGCCGGCTTGTCTTTGGCGCCTATGACAAAAAAGGCGGGGCGGTGGAAAATGGCGTGCAGTTCTTTAAGGCCGCAACCTGCCATTCCAAACCCGATATTACAGGTGGTGTCCTGGCCGATATATGCGGCCAACTTCTGAAGGATTTTTTCAAAAACAGGCGCGCACTGCGTAACAAATAAGTTGATGGACTTTATCCGTAAACCCAAAGCGATGACCCGCTATCTTAACCGGAGGCGACGAAGCGGTTATGCGCAGAAAATTCCGCTGCGGGTTTTACAAAAGAACGCAGCAGCGCTATATGGTATTGCCGCCTTTATGATGGACGAAAACCATGGATGAAAAATTTACAGCAATTTTGCAGGCTCTGGCCAAATGCCCCCTCGTTCCGGTGTTGACCATCGATGATGTAAAATTTGCAGCACCTTTGGCCAAAGCCTTAAGCGCGGCAGGGTTAACCTGCGCAGAAATCACCTTGCGCACCGACCAGGCTCTGGACGTAATCCACATTATGAAAACCACCTGCCCCGAACTGATGATCGGCGCCGGCACCGTCTTGACCCCCCATGACGTTGAGCGCGTCTTGCAGGCGGGATGCGATTTTTTGGTTACGCCGGGCCTAAACTCAAAATTATTGCAAGCCATAAAAACCTCGCCCCAAGCCGTATTCCCCGGTGTGGCAACCCCAAGCGAAGCCCTTGAAATGCATAGTCATGGCTTTGCGCACCTAAAATTTTTCCCAGCTGAGGCCAATGGCGGCGCCGCAGCTTTGAAAGCCATGTCCGCCCCCTTGCCCCAAATCCACTTCATGCCCACAGGCGGCGTAAACACCGCAAACGCGCCCGATTACCTCGTACTCCCCAACGTCTTTGCTATTGGCGGCTCTTGGATGATTGATCAACAAGCCCTTGCCAATGGCGATTTCTCTCATCTTGAGACACAAGCCGCACATGCGATTTTAAAACTATAAAGCACGCTCAAGCAGGCGGTGTGTCTGTGTCGGCAAGGATATATTTACGGAGGTTTTTATGACACTTAGAATAGCGATTAACGGGTTTGGACGCATTGGGCGGCTGGTATTGCGGGCATTATTGGAGAGCGGCCACACGGATATAGAGATAGTGGCCATTAATGATCTCGCAGATGCGAGCCGCCTGGCACATTTGCTTAAATATGACAGTGTGCACGGCAGTTTTCCAGGCGATATTGACAGCAAAGACGGCGCCATTTTTATCAATGGTCAGCCCATTCCCACATTTCGCGAGCGTGACCCGCAAGACTTGCCGTGGAAAGAATTGGCCGTTGATCTTGTTATGGAGTGTTCGGGGTTTTTCTTGACCCAAGCGCTGAGCGCAAAACATTTGCGCGCCGGAGCCCGGCGGGTTTTGTTGTCCGCCCCGGCCAAAGACGATATAAAGACGGTTGTTTACGGCATTAATCACGACATAATTAACGAAAATGACCAGATCATTTCCAACGCCTCATGCACAACCAATGCGTTGGCGCCCTTGGTGCAGGTTTTGGATCAGGCTTATGGTCTTAAAAGCGGCCTCATGACGACGATCCACGCCTATACGGGCGGACAAAACCTGGTGGATGGTTTGCACAAAGACGCCTACCGGGGCCGGGCTGCCGCCTTGTCCATGGTGCCAACAACCACGGGGGCAACAAGCGCGATCGGCAAAATATTACCCCACTTGGACGGTAGGTTGGACGGGGTCAGCCTACGTGTGCCAACGCCCAATGTATCGGCGATTGATCTGTGTGTTGTCACCGAAAAACCAGCCAGCAGCGATGATGTGCGGGCGGTGTTTAAGAAGGCTGCCCAAGGGGATTTAAAAAATATCCTGGGATATATTGAGGACAAAGTTGTCTCCACCGATATGAACCACAACCCCCGCTCGGCAATTCTTGTCGCCGACCAGGTTTTAGTGACACATGACAATCTCATTCGGGTATTTGCCTGGTATGATAATGAATGGGGGTTTTCAAACCGTATGTTGGATACGGCCAGGGTCATGGGCAAATTTCTCTAAAAACGATGGCCATAGATTCCGGCCAAAACCTGTTTCCCTGACAGATGATGGTGATTTCATTTGGATTTTGAGCCAAAACCCTTATATACTGCCCATACATATTAAAAGGAGAATGTAATGAACAATTTTAGAGGCGGCGATGTCGCAATGCAAGGCCAGGCAGATGTGGGATTACGCCATTTCATGTTGGGCACTTATAAATATATGATAGCAGCCATGGCTGTCGCGGCCATCGTCGCTTACGGCGTTGGCACACAGATCGTTGACGCCAATGGCAATATTGCGAGCTGGGCGCGGGTTCTTTATAGCGGCCCTGGGCTACTTGCCTTGATCTTCGGTATTCCAATCGCATTTGGTATTGTTGGCTCCAAGCTTCAGTCCATGAGCATTGGCGGAGCGCGTGTGTTCTTGTTCGGCTTTGCTGCCGTAATGGGATTGTGGCTATCCGCAATTGCCGCTTTGAAAGATCCGATGATTTCCGTGCGGATTTTCTTTATGGCCTCGGCGATGTTTGCCGGTCTGAGCTTGCTTGGCTACACAACCAAAAAAGACTTAAGCGGCATTGGCAAAATATGCGCTATGGTGTTTATCGGCTTTATTGCCGTCAATGTATTGGGCGCTTTCGTGCCTGCACTTGCGGCGACCGGCATGATGGATCAAGTCATCAACCTTGTTGGCCTGGCTGCCATTGCCGGCATTACCGCCTGGGAAACCCAGGGCCTTAAGCGGATTTATTACGCGACGGTTGGTGACGCGGCTATGGCTGAAAAATATGCGGTTTACGGCGCGGCAGGTCTGCTGCTCGCCTTCATCAATATTTTCAGCATTTTGATGAGCCTGTTTGGCAATGATTAATTTCGTTTAAGGCGCAAGCTGGCGGGTAAATTTATCCGCCAGCTTGTCCTTACAAAGACTTTGCTATGAACAAGCCAACACAACCGACGCCGATGATGGCGCAATTTCTTGACATCAAACAAAAAGCAAGACAGGCAGCAGGCACGGACAGTGCCAGCGACGATGCGATTTTATTCTACCGCATGGGCGATTTTTACGAAATGTTTTTTGACGACGCCGTGCGCGCCGCCGCCGCCCTCGATATTGCCCTGACCAAACGCGGCAAGCATGAAGGCGTCGATATCCCCATGTGCGGCGTCCCCGTCCACGCGGCGGAAACCTACCTCCAGCGTCTGATAAAAAAAGGGTTTCGCGTTGCGGTGTGCGAACAAACCGAAGACCCTAAAGAAGCCAAAAAACGCGGCGCGAAATCGGTTGTGCGGCGCGAAATTGTTCGCTTGGTGACACCCGGAACCCTGACCGAAGACACGCTTTTAGATGCGCGCCGCTCCAATTACATCCTCAGCATTGGCACAACCCACGCCGGCGCATTGGCCTTGGCGTGGGCGGATATTTCGGTCGGCAGTTTTGAGGTTTGCCAGGCCGAGCTTGGCCAGCTTGAAGCGGAACTTTCCGCTTTAAACCCACGCGAAATTATTATGTCCGAGACGGTGTACCAAAACCCCGAATTGGCGGAAATTTTGCGCCACTCCCAAGCCGCCCTGACCCCGCTTGCCAGCACAAAATTTGATGCCCGCACTGGGGAGCGTCGCCTCAAGCAACGTTATAATGTCGGCGCGCTGGACGGGTTTGGTGATTTTACCAAGCCGGAACTAATCGCCGCCGGCGCGTTGCTGGATTATCTGGAGCTAACCCAGGCCGGCGCGCAAAGCGAGCTTAGTCCGCCCAAAAGAAGACGCGCCAGCGGCTTTATGTCCATTGACGCCGCCACACGGGCCAGCCTTGAAATTGACCGCACTCAAACTGGCGCTAAGAAAGGCTCCCTCCTGTCGGTGATTGACAAAACCCTCAGCGGCCCCGGTGCGCGTCTTTTGGCGGCGCAATTAACCAGACCCTTGATCGACCCTTTGGCGATTAATCACAGGCTGGCTTGCGTCGCGTTTTTTCATGACGCGAGAGACTTGCGCGGCGCGGTACGCACTCATGTAGCGCAAGTCGGCGACCCGGCACGCGCCGCCAGCCGCATCTTGCTCGGCCGGGGCGGGCCGCGTGATTTGCTGGTCGTCGCTGGGGCATTGGCCGAGGGCGAACTGCTCAATGCTTTATTTGCCAAAACCCCCGGACTTGAACTGCCGGACAATTTAACCGCCGCCCTGTCGGCATTTTCCTTGGCAAAGCGTCCCAAGCTGGCGTCTTTGGTGCTCGATATTGACAAAGCGATCAACCCCACATGTCCGCTTCTGGCCCGCGACGGCGGGTTTGTCGCCGCCGGCTGGCGGCCAGAGCTGGATAAATTGCTCCAATTACAAGGAGATAACCGGCAACTCATCGCCGCCTTGCAGGCGAAATATGCGCAAAAAATTGGCGTTGCCAGTTTGAAGATAAAGCACAATAATGTGTTAGGGTATTTCATTGAGCTGACACCAAAGCACGGCGATGTTTTGCTTTCCGGGCCCCACAAAAACGATTTTATCCACCGCCAAACCCTGGTCAGCGGCGTGCGTTTTACCTCTGAAGAACTAATCGGTCTGGACGCACAAATAAGTGGCGCGGGCGAAAAAGCACTGGCGCTGGAGCTGGAAATATTCGAAGAATTTTCCGCACGACTTAAAAGTTTGAGCGAAGATATCCGTACCGCCGCTCATGCTTTGGCGCAGATTGATGTCATGAGCGCATTGGCCCATTGGGCGCAAAACGCAAGCGCTGTCCGCCCCAGCGTGGACGAAAGCACAGATTTTATCATTAAAGGCGGACGCCATCCGGTTGTCGAAGCGGCCTTGGCCCAAACCGGCGAGACACCATTTACGGCCAATGATTGCACGCTTGACGGGGAAGGAAAATCCGCCGACCGGTTGACCTTGATTACGGGGCCAAACATGGCCGGTAAATCAACATATTTGCGCCAAAATGCCTTGATATTTATCCTAGCGCAAGCGGGCAGTTTTGTGCCCGCGCAAAGTGCGCATATGGGGGTGTGTGATGCTTTGTTTTCACGGGTCGGTGCGTCCGATGATCTGTCACGCGGGCGCTCGACCTTTATGAGCGAAATGATCGAAACGGCAGCGATTTTAAATCAGGCCGGGCCGCGGGCCTTTGTCATTTTGGACGAAATTGGTCGCGGCACGGCCACTTTTGACGGGCTGTCTATTGCTTGGGCAACCGCCGAGCATTTGCATGAGGTTAACGGATGCCGCACTTTATTTGCCACCCATTATCACGAGCTAACCGGCTTGATGGAAAGCTGAATGGGAGGGTGAACTTATCTTCCTCCATGACGTCAAGCCCGGCGCTGCCGATAAATCTTACGGCGTGCAAGTGGCCAAATTGGCCGGACTACCGCCCGCCGCCACCCAGCGCGCACGCGAAGTGCTCACCCGGTTAGAAGCGGAGGCCGACGGGGCGGATGCTTTGGGCGGCTTGCCTTTGTTTAGCGCGCCGCCGCCGCCAAAAGCGCGCACGACATCAAAGCTACACCAAGCCTTGGCGGCCTTGGATGTTGATGCACTTTCGCCCCGTGAAGCTTTAGATTTGCTTTATGAATTAAAGACATTGAAGTGAGCGCCCCGGACATATTAAAGCCTTTAAATTTCGCAACTCCGCTTGAGCGCGCCCAGATACTGTCTGTGTTAAAAGAAAAATTACAACACGGCCAAACCAAGGTGCAAAAACGCTTTGAGGACGGCGCGATTAGCGCCCTTGAAGCCGCGACAGAGCTGGCCAGCGCCCATGACGTTCTTGTCGTGACCATCTTTAATTATGCCGACCAGGTTTTGTTTCCAGGCACGAACCCCAAGCAAGCAAGCCAGATATCGATCTGCGCCGTTGGCGGGTATGGGCGCGGCGAGCTGGCACCGTTTTCGGATTTGGATTTGTTGTTTTTACACAGCAAACAGGCGGACGAAAAACGCTGTGCGCAAATCACGGAGTATGTGCTTTATATGCTCTGGGATTTGGGCCTTAAAATCGGACACGGGATGCGCACGCCAGCCCAGTGCATTTCTTTGGGGCGCGTGGACGAAACCATTTTAACCACATTGCTGGATTTACGGTTTTTATCAGGGGGGCGTGACCCTGCCATCCATTTGGTTGAGCTGTTACGCCAAATGCGAACGCGCAGCGCAAAGCGCAAATTTATTCGCGCCAAGCTTTCCGCCCGCGACGCCCGCCATAACCGGGCTGGCAATTCACGTTATGTGATTGAACCCAATGTCAAGGAAGGCAAAGGGGGCTTGCGCGATTTGCATGAACTTTACTGGATCGCCCGTTTTGTTCATGGCACCAAGAGTGCAAAAAATGATCCGGCGCGCATCCCGGACAAACCCCACGGTGTTGAAGCCTATCTGCGCCACGGGCTTTTGGACGCAAAGGCAGGGAAACGGTTTGGCGACGCAGCAGAATTTCTATGGAAAGTCCGTTTTAATCTGCATTATAAAGTGGGACGGGCCGCCGAAGTTTTAAGCTTTGATCGCCAGGCCGCAATTGCCAGGCGCATGGGATACCACCAGGTAGAAAATGAACAGCTCGTGGAAGCGTTCATGCATACCTATTTTAAAACCACGCGTGAAGTCGGTGCCTTGACCCGTATCGCCTGTACAAAACTTGAAAGCCAAAGCGCTTTGTTATTGCCACAAGGTCTGGACAGGCTCCTGCCCACTTCCCGGCGCGGGCTTAAGCAAAAGGGCTTCGTTTTAGAGCATGGCCGGCTTAATTTTTCTTCTCTTGCCGGGTTGAAAAAAAAGCCGATTGATATTTTAAAATTGTTTGAGATTGCCGGGGTGCGCAATTTGGATATTCATCCGGACGCGTTTTTTATCATCAGTCAAAATTTGAACCTCATTGATGATAAGTTTCGCGGCAATGCCGAAGCAGCCGATGTGTTTTTTGATATTTTATTGCAAACAAAAGCCCCGGGCGCAACCTTGCGTACCATGAATGAGGCCGGGGTTTTGGGTGCTTATATTCCTGAATTTGGCTCCATTGTTGGCCGCACCCAATTTAACATGCACCATGCCTATACGGTTGATGACCACACGCTTTCCCTCATTGGTTTTGTTCATGATTTGGAAAGTGGCCGCTTTGCCCGCGAACATGCTGTGTCGAGCAAATTTATCAAATCCTGGACACGGCGTTTGCGTTTGTGTGTTTATCTCGCCTGTCTGTTGCACGATACCGGCAAGGGCAAAGGCGACCAATGTGTGGAAGGGGCGGTGCTGGCACGAAATTGTGCGCGGCGATTGGGGTTGGAGGAAGCGGATACGGATACGGTCGCATGGCTGGTTCGCAACCATCTTGAAATGTCCGAAACCGCCCAAAGACGCGACCTTTCCAATCTGCGAACTATTGAGGTATTTGCCGGTAAAATTGGCTCTGTCACCCGGCTGCAAATGCTCGCGGTTTTGACCATTGTTGACATCCGCGCCGTTGGCCCAGGGATTTGGAACGACTGGAAGGGCGAACTTTTACGCGAACTTTATACCAAGACGGCGCAAAAATTGATGGGGGAAACCGCCCGCCGCGACGAAGAAGCCAATGAAATTGACGAACAGATAAAAACCTTGCCGCCCCATGCTTTACAAGGCGCCCACGCGGTCTTTGTTAGCTGTGACAGGCAAAAAGATATTACGGCGGCCTGGGTGCTCACCCGTGACCGCCAACATTTATTTGCCGCCCTTACCGGGGCCATTGCCAATAGGGGAGCCAGCATTGTCGGGGCGCGTTTGCACACGGATGAAAGCGGACGGGTGTTAAATGTTTTTTATCTCCAAAACGCCCAAGGCCTGGCCTATGGCCGCCAAAACGACAGCAAATTACAAAAACTGCAACAAGCCGTGTTGCAGGCGACAACCGACAAAACCCTGCCAGACGCCTCGCCGGACGCCCCGCCTTCGCGCCGGGCTGGCGCTATTCCTATCCACCCCCGCGTCGCCGTGATTAAAGACGGGCGGGGGCAGTTTATCATCGAAATAGAAGGGCGTGACAGGCCGGGGCTTCTCTATGGTCTGTCGCGTGTGTTGGGCCAACATTCTTTGTCCGTCCGCTCGGCCCATATTGAGGTGGCGGGGCCGAAAGCGGTTGATGTTTTTTATGTCTCGACCTTGGCCAGCGGCAAGAGGAGCGCGCCCTTTGATCAACACCAATTGCGTGATGATTTGTTGACCCTGCTCACTGCGCCTGCCAAACATATGAAATGAGGCTTATTCGCTCAACCGCCATTATCGCAACCCTGACATTGTTCAGCCGTGTTCTTGGTTTGGTACGCGATACGCTGATGACAAAATATCTCGGCGCAGGCCCCATAACTGACGCCCTGATAACCGCTTTTAAAATCCCCAATACGTTTCGCAGAATTTTCGCCGAAGGCGCATTTAACTCTGCCTTTGTCCCCCTCTATGCCCGGCGCATAGAGGAAGACGGGGAGGAAAGCGCAGACGGGTTCGCCTCCGAAGCCTTCGCCGCCTTATTCGTCATGGTGGCGGCTTTGGTCATCATCTTTGAAATTACCATGCCGTGGACGCTTAATCTGTTTGGCATTGGCCTGGGCCGAGAAAGCGTTGACCCCGGCGCCGCGTTCCCGGCCGGGTTGGCACCTTATGAGCTGGCCGTATTGTGTGCGCAAATCACCATGCCTTATTTATTGCTCATGTCCTTAACGTCTCTGTTTTCTGGCATTTTAAACACGCGCCACCATTTTGCCGTGGCCGCTTTTGCGCCGGTGTTGCTGAATATTGTGCTGATTGCCGTGCTCGGCTATATGGCAGCGGCCCAATGGAGCCAATCTTTACTAACGGTTTATCTGTCCATTGGCATGAGTATTTCCGGCCTATTTCAACTGGCCTTGGTGTTTTGGGCCTGCCGTAAAGCTGGCGTACACATCAGCTTTAAACGGCCGCGCATGACCCCGGGGGTAAAGCGGCTTTTAACCTTGGGCATACCGGGCATGTTGGCGGCGGGCATTACCCATATCAATATTATGGTCAGCAATTCCATTGCCACCTTACAAGACAGTGCCGCCTCCTGGCTCTATTGGGCCGACCGTCTCTATCAATTGCCGCTGGGCATGATAGGTATTGCCATGGGCATTGCCCTGCTGCCAACCTTAACCCGCAGCTTGCGCAGCGGTGATGAGGCGGGTGCGAAGAGTTCTCTAAACCGGGCCATGGAAATCGCCGCGTTTTTAACCTTGCCTGCCGCCGCGGCCCTGGCGGTTATGCCGGAGTTTCTCGTCGGCGGTTTGTTTGAGCGCGGCGCCTTTGACCGCTCCGATACCCAAGCTACCGGAGCGGCCTTGCAGATATTTGCGTTCGGCCTGCCAGCTTTCGTGTTGATCAAAGTGCTAACGCCGGCGTTTTTTGCCCGCGAGAACACTAAAACGCCGATGCTCTATGCCGGCATTTCCGCTGTGATCAATCTGGTTCTGGGCTATATGTTATTTGTAAAGATGGGTTTTGTCGGCCTGGCCATTGCCACTTCTTTCGCCAGTTGGGTAAATGTTTTCTTCCTCACCCGCACTTTGTTGGCGTCGGGAGATTTTAAACCGGACGCACGATTGTTAAGCCGCCTGCCGCGCATTGCCTTGGCGTCGGCAGCCATGGGCGTTTTAGTCTGGTGGGCAGCACGGGCGGCCACGCCTTTCATGGGCGTGTCTTTCGTGCAAAATTATTTACTGTTAGCACTTGTGTCCGGCGCAGGCTTGCTGTTTTATGCC
>QIKS01000245.1 GCA_003233025.1 Hellea balneolensis
CCCGTACATGTGATCTATGCTTGGGACGAGGCGATGGGCGTTGGTGTTTCACACATCGAAAATATTTATAAAACCCAATATGCGGGGTTGGGGAATGTCGATCTTGTCCGCATTGAAGATAGTTTTCATTTCATCATGAAAGATCAACCACAAGCGTTTTTAAAGGCGGTACAAACCGCATTAGCAAGCAACTAAAGGAGAATATAATGACACAAAAAACAGCCCATAGGCGCTATATAAAAGTTTTTATTCCGGCAATGGTGATCTATATGATCAGTATTTTCGCCATATCTTGGGCCAATATCCAGTCATATTTGCCGAAATACTCTCTGTATTTTTTGACGATTATTCCCGTGCTGTCCATATTCGCCTGGATGTGGGCGCAATGGCGGTATGTCAAAGAACTGGATGAATATATGCGCGCCCGGCAGGTTGAGGCGATGATGTATGGCATGATGGTCGTCGTTGCCTTCGCCAGCGGCTGGGGGTTGATGGAACTTATGACCGACGTTCCGCGCATTCCGATATTTTTTGCCGGGCCTGGATTCTATCTCTTTTACGGAATTATCTTTGCCGTTATGAGCAAGAGAGCGGGTGAGAAGGGGGCATGTCTATGAAAAATCGGCTGAAAGTTTTGCGTGCCGAGCGTGATTGGTCGCAGGCGGTATTGGGGGAAAAGCTCGACGTTTCGCGCCAGACGGTCAATGCGATAGAGACGGGCCGCTATGACCCGTCCTTGCCACTGGCGTTTAAACTGGCGCGCTTGTTTGAGCTGTCCATCGAGGAAATATTTGAAGATGAGCAGGCGGGGTAATCCGCCCGCTCATCATATTATTTAACCGCAACAAAAACCTGTGCCCGGCCTCTTTGTACCGTCAGGGCGACGGCACCTTTTTTGGCGGCGACGGCTTTTTTAAAACCGTCGAGATTTTTAATTTTCTTGCCGCTAATAGCACGGATAATATCACCGGTGCGCAGGCCCGCATCCCAAGCATCAGACCCTCTTTCGACGGTCGTGATGATAACACCAGCCTCACCGCCATGGGCTTCTAGGTCTTCAGGGATATTTGCAAAACTGGCACCGCCCAAAGCATCAAAACTTGATGGGGTGCCCGGGTTGTCAACACCGGCCTCCAACACCTCGTTCTCATCCGGGGCTTTTTCAACCGCAATTTTAGTTGTGCGTTTTTTGCCGTCGCGCAGATAGGTAATGTCGGCGCGTTGACCGCGTTCGACAAAGCCGACGGCGTTTCTGATATCTCCGTTGTCGAGGATTTCTTTGCCGTTAAAGTTGACAATAACATCGCCGCTTCGAAGACCGGCACGTGCGGCGGGGCTGTCTTTTGCCACGTCGCTGATCAACGCACCGTCCAGGCTCGGCAGACCCATGGCTTCCATAAGTTCAGGGGTGATATTTTGAATGGTGACGCCGATGCGGCCCCGGCGGACTTCCCCATAAGCGATCAACTGATCCATAATGCCGGTGACCATATTGGTCGGGACAGCAAAGCCAATGCCGTTCGAGCCGCCCGAGCGCGACAAGATGGCGGAGTTAACCCCGATCAGCTCGCCTTTGGAGTTAATCAGCGCCCCGCCGGAATTGCCTTGATTGATAGCGGCGTCGGTCTGGATGAAATTTTGGTATCGCCCTTGGGCAAGCGTTGAGCGGCCCAGCGCGGAGACAATCCCCGAAGTGACGCTTTGGCCAATGCCAAATGCATTGCCAATGGCGATGACATAATCGCCGACTTTTACTTGGTCTGAATTGGCCAAATTGATATCGGTCAGTCCGTCCAGATCAATGGTCAACAAAGCGATATCCGTACCTTCATCGCCGCCAACCAGCTTCGCTTGGGCGGTGCGACCATCGGTGAGGGTGACGGTAATTTTATCGGCGCCGTCCACCACATGATGGTTGGTCAGCACATAGCCTTTGGCAGCATTGATAATAACGCCAGAGCCAGCGCTGCGCCTTGTGCGGGTGTTGTCATCATTGTCATTGCCGTTTCGGCCTTGGCTGTCGGGGCGGGGCGGGGCTTGGTTGCGGTCGCCAAAAAAGCGGTTAAAAAACTCGTCGCGGGTGAAGGGGTCGCCGCGCCGCTGCACGGTTGTGGTCACGGAAATATTGACAACGGCTGGCGTCACTTTTTCCAAAACCGGGGCCATGGTTAGCACCCCGCGCGCCGGATCCAAGCTGAGGCCCTGGGCGGCGACTTGTGGTGTCAAGCTGAGGGCAGCGATCATTGCGGCGCCGAGCAAAAATGATTTCTTCATCTGTCTTCTCCTAAAGAATGTGGAGACTAGATGTATAGCATCGCAGCCGCCCTTCAAGCCTAATGGACAGTTTCTTAACAAATTTTAAGGTTGGGGCCTAAAAATCCGTTTCGCGGATCAAGACTTGTTTGATGCGTCGCCAGATGGCTTTGGCCGGGCTTTGGCTGCTGGCGGTGATTTGGACAACGCCGCGCAATGCTCGTGATGTGTGGTGTGCCGTCTGGGGTCTGGCCTTGATCCTGGTGATTGAAGTGACGGGTTTGGAGCGACCCTCCTGGGGCGGCTTGACGGCGATGGGGCCGCTATAATCTGATGAAAACACAGGCTCGTTGAGAAACTCTTCCCCGGTCGGCGCGATGAAATTCACATGGGCTTTTAACGCTTTGTTGGGGCTGGCTAACAAATCATCGGCGATGAAGGTCAGGGGTGCGCCCGGCTTAATTCTGGCAAGTTGGGTGTCGCTGACAAAGGACAGGATTTCCATTTCGCTTGTATCGATGAGGTGAGCGATTTTAAAATCCGGGTTGATATAGCGTCCGGTGTGCAGGTTCGGGTTTAATTCTACCAGCCGGCCATCATGGGGGGCGCGTATTTGCAAATTGGCTTGCAAGGCTTCAATGCCAGATAAAGTGGCTTGTTCTTTTTTAAGCGCCCGCGCCAGAACATCGCCCGCGCGCCGGTCTTGCAGATCGGCGGCGCGGCGCGCCAATTGGGCACGCAGCAAATGGATGCGCATTTGGCTTTTGGCTTTGTTGTGGGCCAGGTCTTCAGATGTCAGCACGGCGATTAATTGCCCGCGCTTAAGAACGTCACCATTGGCGACGAAAACCTGTTCAACCTTGCCGGCATTTTGGGTGTAAAGTTCGGTTTGGACGGCGGGGCGTAGCAATGCGGGGGCATTTACGGTCTGCTGCCAAGGCAGAAATAAAATGCCACACAGGGCCAATATAGCCGCACATGTTGTGATAAATCTTCGGGTTTTTAAAATGTCCATACGGAGCCTCCACCAAATAAGTAGTTCAGAAAAAATCGGTTTAACGATAAAAAATAGAATTTCGATGACAAACAGGAAAATCCCGATCGCCTTGGGAAAAAGTGCGTGTACCAATATGGCAATTCCGATAAACAGGAAAAACCGGTATATCCAGGTGCCATATGCATAAAGAATGAGCCAGAACCGCTCACGCCTTGTGCCAATAACCGGGATTTTGTCGCCAAGTCCAAACAAGGTTTCGCGCATATACCAACGCCCCAAAGCAAAGCTGCGGTCTTGTAAATTGCGCTGGCCGAACAGATCAGAGGCAAGATAATAACCATCAAAGCGCATAAAGGGGTTGAGGTTGACCATCAGGCTTAAGCCCCATGACGTGGTCGCAGTAAAGAAGGCAACACTGCGCAATGTGCCGTCGGGCAGGAAGCTCCAGGCGAACAGGGCCAGACAGGCAATGCAAAGCTCGGCCAACATGCCGGCCCCGTCGATCAACACTTTTTCGCGGCGATTTTTTAGGCGGTGGGCATCGGTTGTATCGGTGTAAAGAATGGGAAACATCAACAAGAAAGCAACGCCTATAATCGGTACTTTCGTGCCAAACCTTGTCGCCATAAAAGCGTGGCCCAACTCGTGGATAGCTTTAAGAACAAGTAATGTCAGGCCATAATAAATCAGGCCTTCAAAGGTGAGAAAGTGTAAAAATGTTGATTTGAAAACATCCCATTGCTCAAGGGCAAACCAAAATCCGATCAGGCCCAAAACCATAATAACAACACTGAAAGCGCGTGAGTAAAGCGGGGCGATATAGGGATAGGCAGCGTTTAAAAACCGTTGCGGGCGAAAGATCGGGATGCGAAAAAATATATATTTGTGCAGGATTTGGCTCATGAAGGTCGGGTTAGCGGCATCTTCTTGCTCAGCCAATTTATCCGTATCCAGCCCGGGCGGAATAATCGTCAGTTTTTGCGCATAGAGAAATTCGCACATTTCTTCTATGTCTTGTTGGTCAAATTTTGGCGATGCGTGTTGATTGATTATTTCCAGAAAATCAGGGGCAGGTACGGCTTGCCATTGCGAGAGCAGCAAAAACCCGCGTGTGCCGAGCGCGTGATATTTATGAGAGATCAAATCCTGGATTAGCCAGGATTTATCACCGTCTTGGCTCAAAGGGCCTTCCAAGATACGCAAGTCCTGGCGCAAGATCGGCAAAGGCGGGGCCGGGGGGGCTTCTTGCTCTGGCGCGGCCATTACAGCCCAAACATTTGCCGCACGGCGCTAATGGGTTTGCGCAAGAGCCAATAGCCAAAGGGTGCTTTTTCGCCGTATATTTTGGCGACGCCGCGCCCGCCAATGCGCGGGGTGTCTTCTGGCGATATTTCCAGCTCTGCATAAGCTTCATAGGCCAAAGCACCGCCGGGTTGAGGCTGGGCATAATAGTTTGAGCGGATCAATTTTGCGTCCAAAGGGGTGAGGGGGTCTGCGTCTAGAAACATCCGCACACGTGCGCCGCTACGCAAAGTACCGCTATCAGCGATAGGGGAATAAATCCGCAACAACACACGTGTTGGATCGGCGATCTGCATAATCTTCTCGCCAATAGCTACCGGGCGCCCGACCCAGTCTTTTTCGTCAGAATAAATAACCAGGCCGCTGCGCATGGCGACCAGTTTTGTTTTGGCTAAGCGTTCGCTGGCAAAGCTTTCTCGCGCCGTGGCCAGGTCGCGTTCGGCTAAGGTAATGGCCAAATCCCGTTTGGATTTTTCGTCAACAAAGGATGTGAGGGACGCTTGGCGGTAGCGGGCGATGGCAACGGATTTCTCCTCCCCCGCCACAACATATTCATTGCGAAATACCGTATCATTTAGTGTGGCCAGCACCGTGCCGGCTTCAACCAAATGCCCCGGCTTGACGTGCAGCTTGTCGATGACGCCGTCAATGGGGGCGCTGACGATAAAGGGGTCTTTGGCAATGATTTCCGCCGGGGCCAGGGTGCTAACGGGGACGGGAAATAAAAGCCCGGCCAAAGCCAGCAATAATCCGCCTGTGACAATAATTTTACGTTTTAACGGGTGGGGTGCTTTTTTGGCTTTACCCAAGGCCGTCCAGCCCAAGCCTGTAATTTTCCCCAACCGCTCAAGGATCGGTTTTTCGGCGTCGAGCCAGGCGGCGTCGCGGGTAAATAAAAGCCCGCCAATATGCGGGTCAGGCGCAAAGGGTGCCCAATAAGCATTGGCAAAGGGATAGCTAAAATCGTCACTATCGCGGCGAGTTTGTAAGGAAAAATCGAAACTTGTTGTAAAGTCGCGGGCGTCTTTAGTATTTTTCTTCGCCATGGATTTTATCGTGTGGCGCACCCATTGTAAGAACGGCGCCTGATTGTTGACAACCGCTTGGTTGGAGATGGCCTCAATGCGCACATGATGGCCGCGCCATGTGCATAGAAAAGCATGACCAACCGGCAGCAATATACGTGGTTTGTTGACGGCGATATGTTTGAGATTGCGTTTGTCGCTGGCGTTTAAAATATCGCCTTCCAAAGCAATGAGTTTTTGTAAAAGATCACCGGCTTTTTTTTGTGGCTCTGTGCTTTGTGGTGCAGCTTGTGTTGGAACGACCATTGGTTTGGGGGGGCTGGCGGCAGACATATTATTTCACGGTGTCATTGCTGACGGGGGCAGAAAAATGTGCGACGCCGCTCATGCCGGCCAAGGCGCCTGGGGTTTTTGTTTTAAACCGGGCGGTAAGCTCGATGGTTTGGCTGACCGGGTCAACACTGGCTCCGGTGCGCACGATGTCTGCCATATAGCTCATTTGGGTTTCGTCTATGGTAAATTTAAACGGAGTTCCAGGTTTCAACCAAGCCAGCCAGGACGAGGGAGCAATCAGCTTAATCTCCGGCGCGCCCTGGCGAATAATTGACAATAAAGGGGTGTTGATTGCTGGCGTGTCATAGGCGGAGACATGTTTCTCCTGAATAATACCGGCGTAAGGG
>QIKS01000021.1 GCA_003233025.1 Hellea balneolensis
AAGGGCGGCAAGGCCAGCGCCATGACTTTGCATCTTGGTGTTATGGACAATCTGGAAGCGGCCATTTCCGACATTGAAGCCGAACATGGCCGGCTGGATATTTTGGTCAATAACGGTGCGACCAATGTGTTTTACGGCAAGGCCCATGAATGCCCAGAAAGTGCCTATGATAAAACCATGGAGGTTAATGTTAAGGGGCCGTATTTCCTGACCGCCAAAGCTATTCCGCTCATGCTCAAAAACGGCGGCGGGGCGGTTGTTAATGTCGCCAGTATTGACGGGCTACAACCGGGGCTTTTGCGTGCCGTTTACGGCATGACAAAAGCAGCGGTGATTAGCATGACCAAAGGATATGCCAAAGAATACGGCAAGAAAGGCATTCGTGTGAACGCACTCCTGCCCGGATTTACCGATACAAAATTAGCTGCGGGCATCAAAAAAATCCCTGGGATTGAGCAATATATGCAAACCAATCTGGCCTTGCCACGTATGGCCCAGCCTGAAGAAATGGTCGGGGCGGTTTTGTTGATGGTTTCAGATGAAGCTTCTTATATGACCGGCGAGTGTATTGTGGTTGACGGTGGTGCAACCATCTAATGTCTGCCAATCCGACCAGTGATGTAAGAGCAGGCGAGGAACTTGATATTGCCGCTGTCGACGCGGTGCTTAAAAGCGCCGTCGCAGGGCTTAAGGGGACACCGGTTTTAACCCAATATGCAAGCGGCGCTTCCAATCTGACCTATGCTTTGGATTATCCCGACCGGCGTTTGGTTTTGCGTCGCCCGCCCTTTGGCACCAAGCCCAAGTCTGGCCACGATATGCACCGGGAATACAAAATCATGACGGCTTTAAAACCGGTTTACGGGGCCGTGCCAAAGACGCTGTATTACACGGATGACAATGCGGTCATCGGCGCAGAATTTTATGTGATGGAGCGGGTTGAAGGTCATCTTATTCATACTAAAATCCCTAAAGAATGGCAATGGGGCGAAGATCAAACCCGCAAATTATGTCTGGCATTTTTTGATAAATTAATTGAGTTGCACAAGGTCGATTACAAAGCCATTGGCCTGGAAAATTTTGGGCGCCCGACCGGCTATGTCGAGCGGCAAATCTTGGGCTGGAACCGGCGGTATGAAAAAGCCATGACGCCGGACGTCGATGCTTTTGAGGACGTTCGGGACTGGCTGGATGCCAAGCGTCCGAAATCTGAAAAAGGGGCCGGGTTGTTGCACGGCGATTTTCGGATTGATAATTTGATTTTGGACAAGGCTGATCCGACCAAAATCAATGCCATATTGGATTGGGAAATCTCGGCCCTCGGCGACCCGTTGATGGATTTGGGCAATACATTGGCCTATTGGATTGAAGCGGATGATCCGCCGGCTATCCAGGCTCTGACCCGCCAGCCCAGCGCTGCGCCCGGCATGTTAAGCCGCAAGGAAATCCTTAGTTATTACGGACAAAAAACCGGCACTGATATTCGCGATTTTAATTTTTATTATGTCTATGGCGTGTTTCGGTTGGCGGTTATCTTACAACAAATTTATTATCGTTATTATCACGGCCAAACCAAGGACGAACGTTTTAAACCCTACGGCATGTTGGTTAATGTGCTGGGCGGTTTTGCCCGCGACCGGATGCGCAGCGGAAAAATTTAGGAAGACTTATGACTGATTTAAAAGAATTTCGCAGCCAAACCCGCGATTGGCTTGAAGAAAATTGCCCAGCAGAAATGCGCGTGGCTATGGTTCGCGAGAAAGACGCCTGCTGGGGCGGCAAAAATTGGGTGTTTCAAAGCGAAGCGCAAAAAACCTGGCTTGAACTTATGGCCGCTAAAGGTTGGACGGCGCCAAGTTGGCCGAAGCAATACGGCGGCGGGGATTTAAGCCGCGCCGAGGCCAAAGTCTTAGGTCAGGAAATGGAGCGCATCAATGCCCGCCCGCCTTTGCACAGTTTTGGCATATGGATGCTGGGCCCGGCCTTGTTGAAATTTGGCAGCGAAGAACAAAAACTTAAATATTTGCCTGAGATCTGCCGTGGTGAAATCCGCTGGTGTCAAGGTTATAGCGAGCCAAATGCCGGTTCGGATTTGGCGGCGCTCGCCACAAAAGCCGAAGACAAAGGCGATCATTTTTTGGTCAATGGCCAGAAAATATGGACAAGTTATGCGGATCAGGCCGACTGGATATTCTGTCTGGTGAGAACCGATGCGTCTGGCAAGAAACAAGAGGGCGTCAGTTTCCTCCTATTTGATATGCAAACGCCGGGTGTCAGCACAAAGCCGATAAAGCTGATTTCTGGCAATTCCCCGTTTTGCGAAACATTTTTTGTTGATGTGAAAGTGCCCAAGGAAAACCTGGTGGGCGAGCTAAACAAAGGCTGGACGATTACCAAATACCTCCTCACCCATGAGCGCGAAATGATCGGTGATCAGACAAAAACCAAAAGCCTAAGCCAGGAAATCGCCGATATGGGAATTACAGTTGGCCCTGTCTTGCAAGCTAAAATTTGCGAATTTGAAATTGATGATTGGGCATTTGACCAAACCATGAACCGGATGTTGGCCGAAGCCAAAGCTGGGGCGAGTTTGGGGGCTAAGTCTTCCATGCTAAAATATTACGGCACGGAGCTGAACAAGCGCCGCTATGAATTATTGATGGACGCCAGTGGCCATGACGGTTTGCAGTGGGAGGGGGCAAATAGTAATGACGGCGAACTTGCCCGCTTGTGGCTGCGTACTAAAGGTAATTCCATTGAAGGCGGCACATCGGAAATCATGCTAAACATTATCGCAAAACATATTTTGCAAATGCCGGGAGCATAATCATGGCACTTGTTCTAAACGACGACGAGAAAATGTTGCACGAAAGTGCGGCAGGGTTTTTCGCAGACAATGCCCCGGTGTCCGCCCTGCGGGCTTTGCGCGACACCCGCGACGAAACCGGGTTTTCGCCCAAGCTCTGGCAAGACATGACGGATATGGGCTTTGCCGGCATCCTCGTGCCTGAAGAGCAGGGCGGTGTCGATATGGGTTATATGGCGGCAGGGCTTGTCGCCGAGCAGATGGGCCGCAACCTGACGGCGTCTGCGTTTCTCTCAACATCAGTGCTGGCTGTGGCGGCTCTTAAAAACCACGGCAGCGACGCACAAAAATCCGAATTTCTCACCAAGATTAGCGCCGGGGACATAACGGTCGCCCTTGCTATTGATGAGGGCCGCAAACATAACCCGGCTGAAATATCGCTCAGTGCTACGGCGTCCGGTAATGGCTTTAAGTTGAGCGGCAGCAAGACCATGGTTATTGACGGCCATATCGCCGACCACATTATTGTTGCTGCGAAAACCGATGTGGGGCCAAGCTTGTTCTTGCTGCCTGCTGACAGCGAAGGCGTGACGCGCACCCGCGTGATCATGCTCGACAGCCGCAACAGCGCCCATATTGAATTTGACAATGTCGAGGTCACAGGTGCGCAAATGATAGGGCCTTTGGGCGGCGGCGAAGATGTTTTGAGCGATGTGCTCAATGCAGGACGTGCCGTTTTGGCGGCAGAAATGCTGGGCGCGGCTTCGCAAGTGTTTGAATTAACCACCGATTACCTCAAAGAGCGCAAGCAATTTGGCCGTATCATCGGCGAATTTCAAGCCCTGCAACACCGGGCTGCTCATTTATATTGCGAGTTGGAAATCGCCCGCTCTAGCGTTTACGCCGCCCTAACGGCTCTCGATATTGGCGCAAATGACGCCAGTGATTGCGTGGCTAAAGCCAAGGCGAAATTGGGGTGTGTCGCTAGGTTGGTGGCCGTGGAAGCCGTGCAATTACACGGCGGTATGGGCATGACGGACGAGTTGGATATTGGGCTATATCTTAAACGCATCAGGGCCGCGCAAGAATTATTTGGCGACAGTGATTTTCACATGCAAACCCTTATGACAGAGCAAGGATGATAAAATGGATTTAGGTGTTTCAAAAAAAATTGAGCCTTTAATTGCTAAAGTGCGCAAAATGATCCGCGAGGAAATTATGCCGCTTGATGTGGAATATCACGCTGAAGTTGGTAAAGCGGGCGACCGGTTTGTTTTCACTGAGCGCCAAACTGAAATCCGCGAAGGCTTGAAGGCTAAAGCCAAGGCTGAAGGTCTTTGGAATTTTTGGCTCACCGGCTCCGATAAAGGCTATGGTTTGAACACGGTTGAATATGCTTATCTGGCCGAGGAAATGGGGTGGTGTTTTCTCGCACCCGAAATTTTCAATTGCGCTGCGCCTGACACCGGCAATATGGAAGTGTTTGAGCGTTACGGTAATGAAGCGCAAAAGGAAAAATATCTCAAGCCTCTTTTGAACGGCGAAATCCGCTCCGCTTATTTGATGACCGAGCCGGACGTGGCCTCATCAGACGCCACCAATATGGCATTTCGCGCCGAGAAAGACGGCGATGAATGGGTGCTAAACGGCGAGAAATACTGGGCCAGCGGGGCAGGGGACCCGCGCTGCGCCGTCTATATTCTCATGGCTAAAACCGCTGATGAAGGCCCGCGTCATGGGCGACATTCCATGTTCGTGGTCGATAGCGGTTTGGACGGCATAGAGATTTTACGGCCCATGCAAGTGTTTGGGCATGATGATGCGCCCCACGGTCATATGCATATCCGCTTCACCGATGTGCGCATTCCGGCAAGTGCTTTGCTGATCGGCGAGGGGCGCGGCTTTGAGGTCTCCCAAGGCCGTCTTGGCCCTGGCCGCATCCACCATTGTATGCGGGCAATCGGTCAAGCGGAACGGGCTTTGGAACTGCTGTGCAAGCGCTCTTTGGAGCGCGAAGCCTTTGGCAAGGTTTTGGCCCAACTTGGTGCCAATTACGACATTATCGCCGAGGCCCGCATCGAGATTGAGCAGACGCGGCTTCTGTGCTTAAAAGCGGCATGGCTGATGGATCAGGGCGATTTTCGCAAAGCCGCCC
The DNA here is from genome assembly GCA_003233025.1 of Hellea balneolensis. Taxonomy (GTDB): domain Bacteria; phylum Pseudomonadota; class Alphaproteobacteria; order Caulobacterales; family Maricaulaceae; genus Robiginitomaculum_A; species Robiginitomaculum_A balneolensis_A. The sequence continues at coordinate 4,962 of QIKS01000021.1, forward strand.
CCTATATTTCCATGATAAAAGTTGCCGCCCCGCGCATGGCGCTCAAAATAGTCGACGAGTCGATCCAAATGCACGGTGGCACGGGGGTTTCTCAAGACACCCCCTTGGCCTCTATGTGGACAGCCATCAGAACCCTGCGCCTCGCCGACGGCCCTGATGCCGTCCACAGACGGCAAGTGGCACGGGTTGAGCTGAAGCCTTATACAAACACTCAGGTTTAAGGCACTCGACAGCCCTGCCATCTTACTTTGGAGCGGCTCTGGTTTACACACCAATGTCATGTGATATGGTTGTGGAATTAACCGTGAAATACGCTAAGAGTATTGCCGTACAAATCCAATGAAGGGCTATTGAAGTAATGATTGCAGAATTAGGACAAATCGCCCTGATATTGGCATTTTTGACTGCTTTGGCGCAGTCCTTCATTCCCATGATTGGGGCGCAGACACGCACCCACTCATTTATGATTTTTGCTGACCGTGCTGCGATCGCGCAGTTGTTTTTTGTCTTATTTGCCTTCGTGGCGCTGACATATATTTTCATAACCTCGGATTTTTCGGTCAAGCTGGCTGCGACAAATTCCCACACGCAAAAACCGCTTTTGTATAAAATCAGCGGCGTGTGGGGCAATCATGAAGGCTCCATGTTGTTATGGGTACTCATCCTGACCATATACGGCGCCTTAGTGCCGGTGTTTGGCAAGGACTTGCCCTTAAGCCTCAAGGCACGGGCGTTGGCGGTGCAGGGCATGGTCGCGGCCGGGTTTTTGGCGTTTATTGTTTTTACTTCAAATCCGTTTGAGCGCTTAAGCCCTGTGCCTGACAATGGTTACGGACTTAATCCTTTGCTGCAAGACCCTGGACTGGCCTTCCACCCGCCGTTTTTATATCTTGGCTATGTCGGTTTTTCCATGGCGTTTTCGTTTTCCGTGGCGGCCTTGATCGAAGGCCGGGTCGACGCAGTGTGGGCGCGCTGGCTCAGGCCGTGGGTGTTGTTGGCGTGGAGCTTCCTGACCATCGGCATTACGATGGGCAGTATTTGGGCTTATTACGAACTGGGCTGGGGCGGTTGGTGGATGTGGGATCCGGTTGAAAATGTGTCGTTCCTGCCTTGGTTGGTTGGCACGGCGCTGCTCCATTCTATATTGGTGCTGGGCAAACGGCACTCAATGGCCAATTGGACAATATTGCTCGGCATTGCCGCATTTTCCCTCAGCCTTGTTGGCACATTTGTTGTCCGCTC
>QIKS01000006.1 GCA_003233025.1 Hellea balneolensis
TGTTGATCGCGTCGCGGCCATTGTGCAAGGCGCGGACAATGGCAATGGTTTGCGCGGCGTCCATAGTTTCGTCCAAAACCAGCATTGGCGGTTTTTGTTCGCTTGTTAAATAGCGGCTAAACCGGTAAGCGCCCATCCCCCAGGCGACAGCCGTCAAAGGCGCGTCCCAATCCGCTGGCTTGCTGACGATTTCATAAACCCCAAATGATAGTTTTTCTGACAATGTACCCGCCAGAAGAGCCGAAGAGGCATAACCATTATCAGGGCCTGCGCCAAATAATACGCAAGCGACAGAACCGTCTTCGCCCGGCACAAGCACAGCTTGACCGCTCTTGCCTCCAAATTTGTGTGCCGCCACGTAATTTTTCTGGGCCGGGCTTAAAACCGCCAAGCAAGGCTCTAGCCCTGCCGGACGGCAAATATAGATGGGCGTAATTTTGTGGTTTTGGCCGATTTCTTCCGGCCTGGTAAAATAATCCGACATTGCACCCTCTGCATAAAGCTTAACGGTAATTAACTGTGTTCTTTTACTTTTGTTAACCAAATCTTGACTGAAAGCAACGAAACTTAATGCCAATCGTTAACGCGATCATGCTTTGTCTGATTTGGAGGCCAAAATGGCGAAATCCCGTACGGTAATATTTTTGCTCGCTGCAAGCAGTCTTTTGTCGCTCAACGCCTGTGGTCTGGCCAATCTTGCTGGCGGATATACAGCGATTGAGGAACAAACACTTGCCGAGCTAAACCCTTCCAATTACACGCCGCGCTCAACGGCTCAACGTGAAGCGATCTTAACGCAAGATCTATTTGCCCAAACCGCATTTTGGTCGCGTGAATATGATCTCAATCCAGCCGACCTGGAAGCCGCGGTTAATCTCAGCAGCACGCTGCGCCGATTGGGCAACCCTGGCAGAGCCATAGAGATCGCCCAACACACACGGGCACTATACCCGCGCGATGTTGATCTTATGACTGAGATGGCGGCGGCAATGATTGCAAACAATCAATCACGCGAGGCCTTAAAAACGATCGACCAAGCCCTGGCCATGAGCCCTAACCGAGCAAGGTTATGGTCCCTAAAGGGGGCCGGGTTCGACCAATTGGAACAATTCGCCCAAGCACGACAGCATTATTCCAAAGCCTTAACCCTTGCGCCTAATAATGCCGGCATTCTCGCCAATATTGGTCTCAGCTATGCGTTAGAAGGCGACCCGAGAACGGCTGAGATATGGTTGAGACGTGCGGTATCCATGCCCGATGCAACTCCAGGCATTCGCCAAAACCTGGCGCTTGTTCTCGGCCTACTCGGTCAATATGAGGAAGCGGAATACTGGGCCAAGCAAGATTTAAATTCCGAGCAGGCAACAAGCAATATCGCTTATCTGCGTTCTTTGCGCGGCGCATATCCGCCGACAACAACCTCCTCTGCACCGCAAAATTTACAACAGCAGCAGCAACGCTCGGTCAAACCTCCCGCCCCTCGCCAACAACCACAAGCTTATGGCCAGGCTATACCGCAACAAATACAGACACAAAACCCGGCAAATTTTAATGCCAAGCTGACAATGGCTGGCGGTGCAGACCAGTTTGAAAACGGGCCTAAAACGGCACGGGAAGCCGCAATTGCCGCCAGTAAAAACCAGCAAGGTAATAGCGCGCCAAGGCCAAATAACATCGACTTGCGGCCAAACCCAAATAATGTATTGCAACAGATATCACAAAATAATGCACCAAAAACCGCGATTGCCAGAAATCAGCAGCAGCATCTAGCTGCTCGCACCCCTGTCGCCGCCTATGGTCAAAATTATACTTTGCCCGCCTACGGCCAACAAGCTCGCCCCTATACACAAGGGCAGGCACAAGGCCCAAGACAAGCTTACCGGGCACCTGCGCGCCAGAGACGGTAGCTTAGAAGCTTTTTTCATTAATTTTGAGATTATTACCCTGAATCGCCATCGCCAATGAAGTTTTTGGAGATCCGAATTCCGGCAGGCGTCAAGATCACCACAAACAAAACCGGCAAGAAGAACAAAATCATAGGTACTGTTAGTTTCGCTGGTAAAGCGGCCGCCTTTTTCTCCGCGCTCAACATTCGCAATTGCCGGTTTTCATCGGCCATGGTTCTGAGCGTTGAACCAAGGGGCGTACCATAGCGTTCGGATTGTATCAAAGCCGTTGTTACTGCGCGGATACCAACATGGTTATTACGGCGGCCGAGATTTTCATAAGCCTGGCGGCGGCTTTGCAAATAGGATAGCTCTGCCGTTGTTAAAGAAAACTCCTCTGCAAGCTCGATAGAAGAACTTACCATTTCTTTCGAAACCCGACCAAAGGCCAGCTCTATTGACATCCCCGATTCAACACAAATCAGTAACAAATCCAATGCATCCGGGAACACCGGAGAAATAGCTGCCATTCGTTTTGTTGCTTTGTTCTTCAGATAAATCCCCGGAGCATAATACCCCAATAAAGTCAGGGCAGAGGTAAATAACAACCTTTGTTGCATTGCATGGTCTAAAGGATTGAGCAAAACAAAGTAAAGCACGCCAAAAATACACAATATGATCGGCATGGCCAACCGGAAGAAATAGAACATATAAATTGGCCGCTGTCCCCGTAGGCCCGCTTGCGCCATTTTATCGCGCAAATCTGGCGCGGCTAAAAGTTTCTCCAAAGAAAGACTATCAACAAGGCTTTTAACAAACCCTTTGTTGTCAGAACGAAGCCCCGCCTGCTCATTTAATTGGTTCAACCTATCTTTACGTAAATTATCCCGTTCACTGGAAACAATTTTCATGCGTTTCTTAACGGCGTCACCCTCCATTAAGGGCGCCAGCAAAGTATACAAAGTACCGACCACAGCCAAGCTCACGACAAGGAGCAGTGCGGTTCTGAACATTTCTACGGATTGCGGATCCATAAATACTCCGTTAGAATTTAAAGTTAATCATTTTGCGCATAACAAAAATGCCCAGCGCCATCATGACAGCGCTAATCATCAAATTTCTATGCCCGGTTGGCGTCGTATATAATTCGACCATGTAATCAGGCGCTGAAACTGTAACCAGGGCCATAACAACGGGGGGAAGGGCACCAATGATCATTGCCGACATTTTTGCTTCTGCCGATAGGGCCTTAATTTTTTCGCGCAGTAATTTACGTTGACGGAGAACATTGGAAAGATTGCCGAGAGACTCGCCTAAATTACCACCGGTCGAACGTTGAATAGACAAGACAATGCCAAAGAAGCTAAGCTCAGGTAGCGGCATGCGTTCCACCATGCGTTCGAGACTGGTCTCCAAAGGAACACCAACACTTTCCGCTTCTATAAGTCTGCGAAATTCGCCTTTAATCGGCTCAGGGGATTCATGGGCAATAATCCCCATGCAATCATTAAGGGGAAGCCCAGTGCGCACGCCGCGGACGATAATATCCAATGAGTCGGAAAAATGTTCAATAAACTTTTTTTGCCGCCGGGTAATCATAACATTCAAAACCCAACGGGGGAAACCAAAGCCAACGGCAAAGCCCATGCCAAGAGCAATAAGCGGATTTGCCCCCAATACAAGCGCAGGCAGACAGACAATAACTGCAATAATCCCTGAGATAATGGTAAAGGTTTTCGGATCCATTTTCAAATCCGCATGAAGTAATTTTGATTTCAGCAGTTTTGTTTTTTTCTTTTTTGATTTTTGCTCTTCTTCCAGCTCTCCCAAGGAGGCCTCAATGGCTTTGCGGCGCGCGCTCGCATCATCGACTTTCATAAAGCTTAGTATTGGCTTTTTGAGATCCTTGCCCGATGCACCAATGGAATCAACACGTTTTTGTCCCGCACTTGCCCCTGAATCGAGGATAAAGTAACCAATAATCACCAGGCCGATAACACCTGTCACAAGCAATATGGTCATTGGCTCCATAATTAACTACCCGCCTCATCTAAAGCTTCAGCTAATTCTTTTTCCAAATTAAAGTAACGCGCCCGGTCCCAAAACGCCGGACGTGCAATGCCTGTTGATTTGTGCTCGCCTATAATTTTGCCGCGGGCATCTTCACCGTCCATTTCATAAACCAATAAATCCTGGGTAACGATCACATCGCCTTCCAAACCCAGAACTTCGGTAATGTGCGTGATCCGCCGGGAACCGTCGCGCAGACGGGTTGCCTGCAAAACTATATCAATTGACCCGACAATCATTTCGCGGATCGTTCGCATCGGTAGATTAAACCCGCCCATGGTAATCATGCTTTCCAACCGCGATAAACCTTCACGCGGCGAATTGGCATGGAGCGTTCCCATAGAGCCGTCATGGCCCGTATTCATAGCCTGTAAAAGATCAAAAGCTTCCGGGCCACGCACCTCACCAACAATAATACGTTCCGGACGCATCCGCAGGCAGTTTTTGACCAAATCGGCCATGGTGATCATCCCCTTACCTTCCAGATTGGGCGGGCGCGTTTCTAGGCGCACGACATGGGGCTGTTGTAATTGTAACTCGGCAGCATCTTCGCAAGTAATGATGCGCTCATCTGGATGAATAAATGCCGTCAAGCAATTGAGCAAGGTGGTCTTGCCCGAACCCGTACCGCCAGAGATCAAAATATTACATTGGCACGCACCAATGATTTCCAGAACTTTGGCACCAGCGGGGGAAATAGAACCAAATTCGACCAAATTTTGCAAAGTCAATTTGTCTTTTTTAAATTTACGAATGGTCAGGGTCGGCCCGTCAATCGCCAAGGGGGGCGCAATCACATTCACCCGTGATCCATCCAAAAGGCGCGCATCACAAATCGGCGAGCTTTCGTCAACACGGCGGCCAACCTGGCTGACGATGCGTTGACAAATATTCATCAATTGTTGGTTGTCGCGAAACCGGATATTGGTTTTCTCCATACGACCATCGGTTTCAATAAACACATGCTTGTATCCATTGACCATAATATCGGCAATATCATCACGCAGCAGGAGAGACTCGAGCGGGCCATAACCAAGAATATCATCACAAATTTCGCGGATAAGTTCGTTTTGCTCCGCCACAGACAAACGCACATTGCGAATAGCAATAATTTCATCAACGATTGTGCGAATTTCCCCGCGCGCCGCCGCTGGCTCCATGCCAGCCAATGCAGCAACGTCTATGGTTTCAAACAGAGCATTGAAAATATTCGATTTGGTTTCATAATAGGCATCGGACGCTTCATGGTCGCGCTCTTGAACTACCGGCGCCGCTGGATCTTGCTCCAAGCTGTCATCGACCCCCGGACTTGCAGGTTTTTGTTCTGCTTTCATCGGCGCAAGTTTAGGCGCCGCTTCCGCTTGTTCTGCTCCTGCCCGTTTCCCAAACATAACTGCTTATTTCCGTTTTTTGAGTTTAGAGAATAGAGACTTACCGGAAGATTTTTTTTCTTGCCCGGTCACTGCACCTTGATTTTTTGGTGCTTTTTTTCTCTTAAATCTACCAGTTTTCTTGCCTTGAGGGGCGACCGGAAATTGTCCAGTCCTGAGGCGATGGGCAAGATACATCATGCCTTCAAATGCAGGTGCAGCTGCACTGATATCGCTGAGCATTTTGCCTTCATTTGACGCCTCTGTATATATAACCGGCTCATAAGGAAGAACGACAGCAGGCTGCAAACCAATGGCGACGGCAAAATCTTTTACAGAAATTTCAGCCGTTTTCGGCACACCCGTTTTATTGATGACCAGCAAGGGATCAAAATCGTTCGGTCTGGCAGACTTAAGAAAATCAACCAGGTTTTTTGCATTGCGAAGGTTGGCCAGCCCTGGCGTTACCGTGATAACAACATCATCAGCGCGGCGTAAAATCTGGCTTGTCCAGTCTGTCCATATATGAGGCATATCCAAAATAGTTAAAGGCGACAGGGCGCGAACACCATTGACCAAAGCTTCATAGGCCTCAGGGGAGGTTGGTGCGGGTGAACCCAAAGATGCAGACGCAGGCAGAATTGATAACTTCTCCGAATGCCTGACCATAATCCGGTCCAAAAGCGTCTCGTCTAAGCGCTCCGGTTCCGCCAGGGCCTCTTCAAGCCCCTGTACATTATCATAATGGAAGTCCAACCCGGTTGTCCCCCAATTTGCGTCCATATCAACAAGCGCCGTTTCCTGACCCATTTTATTGGCAAGAC
>QIKS01000177.1 GCA_003233025.1 Hellea balneolensis
CCCCATCGCCATGGAAGAAAGCCTCCGCTTCGCCATCCGCGAAGGTGGCCGCACAGTTGGCGCCGGTGTCGTATCAAAGATCGTCGAGTAAAAATTAAGTAGGAAAAATCGTAGAGGTGTAGCTCAGCTGGTAGAGCATCGGTCTCCAAAACCGAGGGTCGGGAGTTCGAGCCTCTCCACCTCTGCCACGGTTTAAATGAAAGATAATAATGGCTGATAACAAGGCAAAAACAGGACCGGTGAAATATCTGGGTCAAGTGCGCCAGGAGGGACGTAAAGTCGTCTGGCCGAGCGCGCGTGAGACTATGGTCACCACGATTTTAGTGCTGATCATGATGGTTTTGTTTGGTATTTTCTTTTTCATTGTTGACTGGATTACAGCCAATGGTGTGACGTTCTTTCTGAATATGGGAAGTCCCGGAACCGGGGCGGGAGGCTAAAGTGGCGGCAAAATGGTATATTGTCCAAGCGCATTCAAATTTTGAAAAGCGCGTTAAGGAAAGCCTGCTTTCAGAGGCTGAGCAAAAGGGATTGTCCCATTTGTTCGAGGAGATTTTGGTGCCGACAGAGCAGATCGTCGAGATCAGGCGTGGGCGCAAGGTTGAGAGCGAGCGCAAATATTTCCCCGGCTATGTTTTGGTGAAAATGCAGCTGACTGACGAAGCTTATCATCTGGTGAAAAATACACCGAAAGTGAGCGGGTTTTTGGGGGCTGCCAATAAGCCTTTGCCGGTTTCTGACGCGGAAGTTCAGCGTATTGTCGGCAAGATCGCCGAAGCTGAAGATGCGCCGCGCTCGACGATTATCTTTGAAATTGGTGAAACCGTCAAAGTCGTCGATGGTCATTTTCAATCGTTTAACGGCGTTGTTGAAGACATTGATGTTGAAGCGGAGCGCCTAAAGGTTGCGATTAATATTTTTGGCCGGGCAACCCCGGTCGAGTTGGAATATACCCAGGTGGAGAAAATCACCTAGGGTATGAAATGTCTGTGGGAGGTAGGTGCAAAGACCATGCACTGGCCCCGACCACGGACGCACTTAGTGCCAGACACAGGGTTTGGCGCGTGAATTTGGAGTGAAACATGGCGAAGAAGATTGAGGGATACATCAAATTGATGGTTCCGGCGGGAACAGCCAACCCGTCACCACCATTGGGGCCTGCATTGGGTCAACGCGGTGTGAATATTATGGAATTTACCAAGGCATTTAATGCAAAAACGGCTGAGCTGGAAAAGGGCATGCCGATCCCGACCGTGATTACGGTCTACGGGGACAAGTCCTTTACATTTGAGACCAAAACCCCGCCGGCTTCCTATTATTTAAAGAAGGCCGTCAAGCGGGATAGTGGTTCGAACGAGCCGGGCCGCGATATTGTCGCCACGGTGACCATGGCCCAGTGCCGGGAAATTGCCGAGCTTAAAATGCAAGATTTAACCGCGAATGATCTCGATCAGGCGGCAAAAATTATTGCAGGTTCTGCCCGCTCAATGGGCTTTGAGGTTACGGAGTAGAATGATGGCAAATAGAGGAAAAAGATTTGCAAGTGCGCTTGCAGGTGTCGACCGGGATGCTTTTTACACAGTAAAAGATGCGGTTGAATTGGTGAAGAAAAACGCCGGTGCCAAATTTGATGAAACCATCGAAGTGGCGATCAATCTGGGTGTTGACCCGCGCCACGCTGACCAAATGGTTCGCGGTGTTTGCGATCTGCCCAATGGGACGGGCCGCTCTTTGCGGGTTGCGGTTTTTGCCAAGGACGCAAAGGCTGAAGAAGCCAAAAAGGCTGGCGCGGATATTGTTGGCGCAGAAGATTTGATGGCCAAGGTTCAGGCCGGTGAGATGGATTTCGATAAGGTTATCGCGACGCCAGATATGATGCCGCTTGTTGGTCGTCTCGGCCAAATTTTGGGCCCCAAAGGCATGATGCCAAACCCCAAGGTTGGCACGGTGACCATGGATATTGCAAAAGCTGTGGCTGATAGCAAAGGCGGCGCGGTCGAATTTCGGGTTGAAAAGGCCGGAATTATCCACGCCGGTGTTGGCAAGGCCAGCTTTAGCGAACAAGCTTTGGCGCAAAATGTCAGTGCTTTTTTAAGCGCGATCATGAGAGCTAAACCAACAGGTGCCAAAGGTACATATGTGAAAAAAGTGACCCTGTCTTCAACCATGGGGCCGGGGGTTAAAATTGACCCGGCAGAAGTTGCTGCGTCACTAGGGGCTTCAAACGCCTCATAAAGAATTTGGCGGGTTTTCCCCGCTGGGTGCAATTGTTTCACGTGAAACAATTGCAAATGTCCGAGATCACTGGTGCGAAAATAATCGCTTAAATATCCCGTGTGAGACAGAGCAAATAACCAATAAAAGCGGCTTCGCTTGGTTTTGGTTCGAGCCCTGGGACAGACGACCACAAGGCGGGTGTTTTCATGTAAAACATCTTATTTGTGTATTTTGTAAGGCATCTCATGGTGAGATGTCAAAACAGGGAGACCGCAATGGATCGCAAACAAAAAGAGGAACAAGTCAAAGTGCTGGAAGGCATTTTTGAAGCTTCCGGATCCGTTGTCATGGCTGAATATTCAGGCATGACGGTTGCGGAACTGACTGATCTGCGCACACAATTACGCGAAAGCGGTGCAACGATCAGGGTTGTTAAAAACCGTCTCGCTAAAATCGCACTTAAAGGTACACCGGGCGAAGGTGTGACAGATCTGTTTAAAGGACCTGTCGCAATTGCTTATGGTGAGGATGTCATTAGTGCGCCGAAAGTGGCCGTAAATTTTGCCAAGGATAGTGATAATTTCAATATTCTGGGCGGCTTTATGGGAGAAGAAATTTTTGACGTTAGCGGTATTGAGGCATTGTCCAAATTACCGTCGCGTGATGAACTTATTGGCATGGTGGCTTCACGGCTTCTGGGTCAAGCTTCTGAGATAGGTAGCCGTCTTAATGCACCTGGGTCAGCTTTGGCTGGCGCAATTGGTGTTATTGGAGAGCGCGCAGCAGCTTAATGTCAGGCTCGTAACTCTTGAACAAAAACGTAACTAAAAGGAAACTAAAATGGCTGATATAGCTAAACTTGCGAAAGAATTGATGGGTCTTACCATCATGGAAGCAAAAGAACTCAATGATATTCTTGAAGAAAACGGCATTAAGGCCGCTGCTGCTGTTGCAGTTGCTGGCCCCGCTGCTGGCGGCGGCGAAGCTGCTGTTGAGAAGGACGAATTTGACGTTGTCATGACGTCTTTCGGCGAAAAGAAAATCAATGTGATTAAAGAAGTCCGTGCGATCACCGGTCTTGGCCTCAAAGAAGCTAAAGACCTGGTTGAAGCGGCACCTAAAGCCGTCAAAGAAGGCGTGCCTAAGGACGAAGCCGAGGAAGTTAAAGCCAAGCTGGAAGCAGCTGGCGCGACTGTCGAGCTTAAGTAAGACAAGAACCCGGCGCGTTTTGTGCGCGCCGGGACAATGCTTGCAGAGCATAAAACCTGCGCTGTTTGAACCAGCTTAAAAGTTCAACAGATTTTTTATAAACCGGAGCTGTCCGGTTTTCATGAGCAGAGGTGTCTTTGATGTCGCTTACATTTACTGGTAAAAAACGAATTCGTAAAAGCTTTGGCCGCATTCCGGAAGTTGTGCGCATGCCCAATTTGATTGAGGTGCAAAAAAGCTCCTATCGGCAATTTTTGCAAATGGATATTCCCCACGAAGAACGGGGTGATAATGGTATGAACGGTGTATTTACCTCCGTATTTCCGGTTCGGGATTTCTCCGACCGGGCGATGCTGGAATATGTCTCCTTTGCTTTTGACAAACCGAAATTTGACGAAGAAGAATGTCAGCAGCGCGATATAACCTTTGCCGCTCCCTTGAAGGTAAAAATGCGTTTGATCGTGTTTGATATTGACGACGATACCGGTGCGCGTTCGGTAAAAGATATCAAGGAACAAGAAGTTTATATGGGCGATATTCCGCTCATGACTGACAAGGGTACGTTTATTGTTAACGGTACAGAGCGGGTTATTGTTTCGCAAATGCACCGCTCGCCCGGCGTGTTTTTTGACCATGACAAAGGCAAGAAGCATTCATCTGGTAAGGTTTTGCATTCGGCGCGGATTATTCCTTACCGGGGTTCATGGCTTGATTTTGAATTTGACGCCAAAGATGTTTTGCACGCACGAATTGACCGCAAGCGTAAATTGCCAGCAACGACAATTCTGTATGCGCTCGGGATGAGCCGTGAAGAAATCCTTGAAAATTTCTACGAAAAAATTACTTATATCCGCAATAAATCCAAGGCGGGCTGGAACCTGCCATTTGCGCCTGAAGGCTATCGGGGCGCGAAGATTGTTCGCGATCTTGTTGACGCTAAAACCGGCGAAACTGTTGCGCCAATGGGTCGTAAATTGACCAAGCGCGGGGCGAAGAAACTTGCTGACGGCGGCTTGAAAACATTGCTGATTTCCGATGAGGAATTGGCGGAGCGTTATGCGGCAGATGATATTGTCAATGTCAACACCGGCGAGATTTACGCCGAGGGGGGCGACGAATTATCCGAAGATATTATCGAGCAAATTAACGAAATCGGCATTGGCGAGATTACCGTGCTTAACATTGACCATATTAATATCGGGCCGTTTATTCGCAACACATTGGCCGTGGACAAGAACGATAATCGTGACAGTGCCTTGGTTGATATTTACCGGGTTATGCGTCCCGGCGAGCCGCCAACTCCAGAGACAGCGGAAGCTTTGTTTAGCAGCATGTTTTTTGAAGAAGAACGCTATGATCTTTCCGCGGTTGGCCGGGTGAAAATGAATATGCGGATGAATTTGGAATGCAGTGATGATGTCCGGATTTTGCGCAAGGAAGATTTGTTGGCCGTTGTTGATACATTGGTCAAACTTAAGGACGGCATTGGCCAAACTGACGATATTGATAATCTCGGCAATCGCCGGGTGCGTTCGGTTGGCGAGCTGATGCAAAACCAGTACAGAATTGGCCTGTTGCGCATGGAGCGGGCGATCAAAGAGCGCATGACATCGGTTGATATTGAAACCATCATGCCCCACGACCTTATCAATGCCAAACCGGCCGCCGCGGTTGTGCGTGAGTTTTTTGGTTCATCCCAGCTTTCACAATTCATGGATCAAACCAATCCGCTTTCAGAAATTACCCATAAACGCCGCCTTTCAGCCCTTGGCCCTGGCGGCTTGACCCGCGAGCGGGCCGGGTTTGAAGTGCGCGATGTTCATCCGACCCATTATGGCCGGATTTGTCCGATCGAAACGCCGGAAGGGCCAAATATTGGTCTGATTAACTCCCTGGCGACCCATGCGCGGATTAATAAATACGGCTTTATTGAAAGCCCGTATCGGCGCATTGTCAAAAGCAAATTGACCGACGAAGTTATTTATTTGTCCGCCATGGAAGAAGCGCGTTACACCATTGCTCAGGCCAATGCGGAAATTGATGCCAAAGGTAAATTGGCGGATGAATTTATCACCTGCCGGGTGAGCGGCGATGTGGTTTTGGTCGAGCGCGACAATGTCGACTTTATTGATGTTTCGCCTAAGCAGTTGGTTTCCGTTGCGGCGGCGCTTATTCCGTTCTTGGAAAATGATGACGCGAACCGCGCCTTGATGGGTTCCAATATGATGCGCCAGGCCGTGCCTTTGCTCAAACCCGAAGCGCCGCTTGTCGGCACGGGTATGGAGGAGGTTGTGGCTCTGGATAGCGGTGCCACAGTTGCAGCGCGGCGCGACGGTATTGTCGAGCAGGTTGATGCCAAGCGGATTGTTATTCGGGCGTCGAAGGAAAAAGATTTAACCAAATCCAGCGTTGATATTTATAATCTTTTGAAATTTAAGCGCTCAAACCAAAGCACATGTATCAATCAGACACCACTTGTAAAAGTTGGCAATGAAATCAAGGCCGGCGACATTATCGCTGATGGCCCGTCGACGGATTTGGGCGAGCTGGCCGTTGGTAAAAACGTGCTTGTGGCCTTTATGCCGTGGAATGGTTATAATTTCGAGGATTCCATTCTTATCTCCGAGCGTATTGTGCGCGACGATGTTTATACATCTTTGCATTTGGAAGAATTTTCCGTCATGGCCCGCGACACCAAGCTTGGCCCGGAAGAAATCA
>QIKS01000284.1 GCA_003233025.1 Hellea balneolensis
ACTGGCAAGTTTGCGTTCACCGATTGACGGGTTTTTTGACAAGGTGACGGTAAATTCCGACATAGCGGCGGAGCGCGAAAACCGGCTTGGCTTGCTGATAAAAATTCGGACATTGGCCGGGACGATTGCTGATTTCAACAAGATTGAGGGTTGAGGCCAATGACCAAATATGTTTACGAATTTGGCGGTGGGGCGACAGACGGCTCGGCCAAGGACAAAAACCTGCTCGGTGGCAAAGGAGCGAATTTGGCGGAGATGGCGTCGCTTGGCTTGCCGGTTCCGCCGGGGTTTACCCTGACCACCGAAGTGTGCGTCCATTATAATGAGAACGACAAAACCTATCCGGCAGATTAAGCGGCAAAACCCTCGGTGATCCGAAAAACCCGCTTTTGGTTTCCGTGCGTTCAGGGGCACGGGCGTCTATGCCGGGCATGATGGACACGGTGCTTAATCTGGGCCTCAACGATATTACCGTGGCAGGTTTGGCCATATTGTCAGGCAATCGCCGCTTTGCACTGGACAGTTATCGGCGGTTTATCCAGATGTATGCCGATGTGGTTTTGGGGGTGAAACACCATATATTTGAAGATATTTTAGAGCGCTATAAAGACGATAATGGCTATCATAGCGACACGCAAATGAGCGCCGATGACTGGTCAGCGCTGATTGTGGATTACAAAAAGGCCGTGCGCGATGCCCTCGGTCAGGATTTCCCCCAAGACCCGACCGAGCAGCTTTGGGGGGCGGTCGGGGCGGTGTTTGAAAGCTGGATGAATGAGCGGGCGATTGTTTATCGCCGCTTGTCTGATATTCCGGCGAGCTGGGGCACGGCGGTTAATATCCAGGCCATGGTATTTGGTAATATGGGCGATAGCTCGGCCACTGGTGTTGCATTTACCCGCAATCCGTCCACGGGCGCAAATGAGCATTACGGCGAATATCTTATCAACGCCCAGGGCGAGGATGTTGTTGCCGGTATTCGCACACCGCAAAGCCTGACCAAAAAAGCCCGCCAGGAGATGGGCGACGCGGAGCCAAGCATGGAAGAAGCAATGCCGGATGCTTATGGTGAATTGGCGCAAGTATTTACCCAGCTTGAAAACCATTACCGCGATATGCAGGACATTGAATTTACCGTCGAGCGCGATACGCTTTGGATGTTACAAACCCGCAGTGGCAAACGGACGGCCAAGGCGGCTTTGAAAATCGCCGTTGATATGGCGGACAGCGGTATGATCTCTCAAGAGGAAGCCGTTTTGCGCATTGAGCCTTTGTCTTTGGATCAGCTTTTGCATCCAACACTGGACGAAAACGCGCCGCGTGATCTGGTGGCGACAGGCTTGCCGGCGTCGCCGGGCGCGGCAACTGGTGAGGTGGTGTTAAGCTCATCCGAAGCAGAGCGGTTGGCCAAAGCGGGCCATAAGGTTATTTTGGTGCGTACGGAAACCAGTCCTGAGGACATTGCCGGCATGCACGCGGCGGGGGCAATTGTCACGGCGCGGGGCGGTATGACATCCCACGCCGCCGTTGTGGCGCGCGGCATGGGAACGCCGTGCGTTTCCGGGGCGAGCAGTGTGCGTATCGACCAGGAGGCGGGCAATTTCTCCGTCGCCGGGCGGGTGATAAAGCAAGGCGATATCATCACGGTTGATGGGGCGAGCGGACAGGTGTTTGCCGGCGCCGTTGCTATGGTGCAGCCTGAAATGAGCGGTGATTTTACCACTTTGATGGGCTGGGCGGACGAAGCCCGAACCCTGGGTATCCGTACCAATGGGGAAAATCCGACGGATGTTAAAACCGCCAAAGGGTTTGGCGCGGAAGGTATCGGGCTTTGTCGTACCGAGCATATGTTTTTTGAAGCCGACCGCTTGGCCCATTTTCGCGAAATGATTTTGGCCGAAGATAAAGAAAGCCGTATCAATGCTTTGGAGAAAATCCTGCCCGTACAGCGCCAAGATTTTGTCGATATTTTTCGCATCATGGAAGACAAGCCCTGTACGATCCGATTGCTTGACCCGCCTTTGCATGAATTTTTGCCCCAAAGCGAAGATGATGTCGCCGCCGTGGCCAAAGCAACCGGATTGCCGGCCGGCGAATTAATGCGCCGGGCAAATGAGCTGCACGAAACCAATCCGATGCTCGGACATCGGGGCTGCCGCTTGGGGATTTCCTATCCTGAGATTTACGAAATGCAGGCCCGGGCTATTTTTGAAGCGCAAGCCTTGGTGAGTAAAGAGCTGGACTTGCTGGTACACGCCGAGATTATGATCCCGCTGGTTTCGTCGGACAAAGAACTGGAAATTCTCAAAACCGCTATAGAAAAAATAGCAGATCAGGTGCGGGCCGAAAACGGGCACGACATTGCTTATACCATTGGCACGATGATCGAATTGCCCCGCGCCGCTTTGCGTGCTGCTGACATTGCCAAACATGCCGAGTTTTTCTCATTTGGCACCAATGATTTGACCCAAACCACCTTTGGCCTGTCTCGCGACGACGCCGGGAAGTTTCTGCCTGATTATGTCGCTCAAGGTATTATGGAAAAAGACCCATTCGTCACTATTGACCAAGACGGTGTTGGCGATCTGGTTGCCATTGCCATAGAGCGGGGCCGCGCCGCGCGTCCCGGCATTAAAATAGGGATTTGCGGCGAGCACGGCGGCGATCCGGCCTCGATTGATTTTTTTCACCGTCTCGGCATGGACTATGTTTCTTGCTCCCCCTACCGCGTCCCCATTGCCCGTTTGTCTGCCGGGCAAGCGGCAATAAGACATAAAAATACAACTTAAATTAGCCATTAAATAAATACATCTTTAAGATATTTTTAACCATTGCATTTTAGGGCGGGCATTAGGGGCATTGTAACCGGCAAGGGCAGGAGCGGCTTTAGGATGCGGTTTCTAATCCATGCTCCTAAAAGGTCTTGTAAATTGGTAGATCGGCCTTATTTAGGGGCTTGACGGATTAAAAAGGTTCTTTAAAGAGGGCGCGAATGACAAAACGACATCATATAACGGCGGGCTGGGGGCTTGTTGCCACCATCATCGTCTCCGCGGTGGTCGCACTGCCTGTTTTGGCAGGGGCTTCTGCGTCTTTGAAAGACAAGGCCCATTGGCAAATGCGTGCCCAAGATTTTGCCGAGGCTAGCCCCGGCGACGTGGCATTGTCGGATTTAACGCTTTCACTTGTTGACGGATATTGGGGTCAAGCCGATGCCAATCCGTGGGCGCAAGATGTGCGTAGAGCCGAGCGGCTCACCACAAATGGCAATGCGGTGGTTATACAAGCTAGAAATTTGGGCCAGCAAAGCCAATGTCTGGCAGAGGCGGTTTATTATGAGGCCCGTTCAGAAAGCATTATGGGCCAAAAAGCAGTTGCGGAAGTTGTCTTAAACCGGGTGAAAAGCAAGCATTTTCCCAATACGGTTTGTGACGTTGTTTACGAAGGATCCTTGCGCACAACAGGATGTCAGTTTTCATTTAGCTGTGATGGCTCCATGGCCATATTGCCTTACGGCAAATCATGGTCACGGTCGCAAAACATTGCGACACATATGATGATGGGCATGGGCGAAACTTTGACGCGGCGTGCCACCCATTACCATACCACGGGTGTTAACCCCATATGGGCCGAAAATTTGCGCCTAACCCGCCAATATGACACCCATGTGTTTTACCGCTTCATGCCCCGCAAAAGCCGTTTGCGCGTCGTTAGTGTTGCGCCGTAACAGCTAAGCACTCTCTAGAGCACTTTAGAGCTGAAACAAAACAACCCTTCCCTGACAATCGTCAAGGAAAGGTTGTTCCTAGTACAACACCACTAGAACTGGGGAGATCATAGGGTCTTGTACGCGCCCCGGTTAAACTCCCTGATAATTTCTGCAATTAGCTATCAGTGAGAGACCGGAATATAATCTGGGCCATCAATTTGGGTGTGATGAAACTAGCATATTCTTCATATTTTTCAAGAGGGTTTGACTCGAGTAGTGCTTCAAGGCTCTCGCCCTTGTCAATCCGGCTTTGGATTAAGGCACGCATATCTACCAAAATATCGCGGGTTTTCTGCAAATCCGCCTTGGTGGCCAAGGGGCCGTGCCCGGGAATGATTTTTGTGTTCTCGTCCGACATGGCCAGGGCTTTGTCATGGGCGGCAATCATGCCGTCAACCGAGCCGCCGCCGTCAACATCGATGTAAGGCAGCATGCCGTTGAAGAAATTATCGCCCATATGTAGCACATTGGCTGGGCTGAAATAAACCAGACTGTCTCCGTCCGTATGGGCATTGGGGATATGGATCATCTCGATCTTGCCGCCGTTAAGATGGATGTTTGAAGTGCTGGAATATGTCAGCACAGGCCAAGCGGCTTCTGCCACTGGCTCAACCGTGCGGCCCCAAAGTTTGTTCTCGGTCGGCGTTGACAACCGTACCCGAACATTGTCGTGGGCAATAATATCGGCGCCGTGTTCATGCATTTGCACATTGCCGCCCGTATGATCGCCGTGATAATGGGTGTTGATGAGAAAGCGGACATTTTTATCGCTTAACGCTGCCAAAGCAGCCATGATTTTAGGTGCCATGCTGGCAAATTGATCGTCAACAACCACCAGCCCGTCATCACCAGCTGAAACGCCAATATTACCGCCTTGCCCCGTCAGCATATAAATGCCGCCGCCCAAATCCGTTGTGACCACATCGGGCAATTGGTTTTGGGCTTGCGCGCAAGAAGCGGTGAGCATCAAGGCTGCGGAGAAGGAAAGAAATTTGTTAAAAACAGTCATAATAATTACCTCATGAGACTTTTGAAAGAAATGCTGCGGGCGGCAAAACCCGATCTGGACACCGGTGTCCATCAAACAGTGCGTGTATATTTATCATCACTTTCTCCCCCATTGCAATACGGGATTCGTAGGTGGCAGAAGCGATGTGCGGCGTAAGAATGACATTGGGCAGGCTCAACAAGTCCTCGCAAATAGCAGGTTCATTCTCATAGACATCCAACCCGGCGCCGGCAATTGTGCCTTTTGTCAAGCACCGGGCCAACGCCGCTTCATCAATAATTTCACCCCGTGATGTATTGATAATAATTGCGTCCTTGTTCATCAAAGACAGAAGGTGGGCATTGATCAGATGATGGGTGCTGGGTGTGCTGGGGCAGTTGAGAGACAAGATGTCCACATTGGCAATCATGTCCTCAAGCCGGGGCCAATAGCGCGCCCCTAATTCTTGTTCAATCGGCGCGGAAACCGGATTGCGATTGTGATAATGCACCGCCAGCCCAAAGGCATTGGCGCGCCGTGCCACGGCTTGGCCGATCCGCCCCATGCCGACAATCCCCAATTTCTTGCCCCGGACCCGGTGGCCCAAAAGCCCGGTCGGCGTCCAGCCGCTAAATTTTCCAGCGCGGACAATAGCGTCCGCTTCGACCAAGCGCCTCTGGACGGCCAGGATAAGCGCCATGACAAAATCCGCCGTATCTTCGGTTAAAACGCCTGGCGTATTGGTGACAATAATGCCTTTTTCGTGGGCACACCCTACGTCAATATGATCGGTGCCTGCGCCAAAATTGGCGATTAATTTCAAACTTGGCCCGGCTGAATTGATGATATCCCCGTCAATAATATCGCTCACCGTCGGCACCAATACGTCTGCACAACCAACGGCTTCCACCAGTTCTTTTTTGCTCATGGGTTTGTCATCAGTGTTCAACTGGGCATCAAATAATGACGCCAGTCGCGACTGCACCGCCGTGGGCAATTTACGGGTGACAATAATCTTTGGTTTTTGCTGCGCATCCATTGGGCGTAAAAATGAACATTTTGGCGAATTTAGCAAGTAAAGTTTTCGTGCATTTAACCGCTCGTTTATTTTTAACCCTCATAAGAGGTAAGCTTTCATTAGCCATAATTATAAGGGTCGCAGGTGCGTTTGGTTTTTTGTTCTCTGGTTTTGTTTGCCCTCATGTCGTCTGGCATGAGCAGCACTGCGCAAACCAAACCGCAAATCCCCGAAGCTCAAACCCAAACCAAAACGCCCGCCGGGCGCATTGTCGAAGATGTTCCGGCGCCAGACCGCAATCTTAACAAAGCTTTTATTCGGGTCAGCGCCCAAAATACGCCGTCCGGCCTGACGGTGCCGCGTTATGTTTCCTTAAAATACGGCCAGTCCAACGGGCGCACCGGGCCGAGCAAATCCCATCCGGTTGCTTGGCGTTATAAACGGCGCGGCCTGCCGATGATCATTGTCGCCGAAACCGAGACATGGCGCAAAGTCCGCGATATGGACGGCGATGAAAGCTGGATGGATAGGCGACTTTTGGCCG
>QIKS01000080.1 GCA_003233025.1 Hellea balneolensis
GGACGCCTTAAAAGCATCCGCGCCCAGCCACATCAAATGGATTAGCTCCGGGGCAGCAATAGCCAAGCGCGCCCAAGCCGTTTTGGCAAAACTGACCTCAAGCCCTGTGCCGACAAACCCGCAAACCGTTTTTCTCATTGGTGGGCAAGCCAATAGGGCGCAACGGGATATTTTTCGCACTTACGGGTTTGAAAAGACGGTCAGCTTACCCGCGTAAGAAATATTGCCAAACTGCCCAGCCCAAAATGATCAGGGCGAAAAAGGCGATACTTAAAACTGCGAAATGCTTTTTGATAAAACCTTCCGCTTCATTGCCAAATTTTCGCACAATAAAGGCAATAAGAAAAAACTGTCCGGCGCGGGCAAAAACACTGGCGACAACGAAAACCAAAAAATTAAGCTTGAGCGCGCCGCTTAAAATCGTGATGACTTTGTAAGGAAAGGGGGTTAACCCGGCCCCAAATACGGCCAAAGCTCCGTATTCATCAACCATGGATTTATACGAGGAGACACTATGGGCCTTGCCCAATTTCTCCAACAAGGGCAGAGCAAAACTCTCATAAACAAACCAACCCAACCAATAGCCGACAATCCCGCCGAGCACCGAGGCGACCGTACAAATCCCGGCGTAACGCCAGGCTTTTGTGTGGTCAGCCTGAGCCATAGGCATCAACATAACGGCGGTCGGGATCGGGAAAATCACACTTTCAATAAAAGCGATAAATGCCAGCAAAGGTTCGGCAAAGCGGTGGCGCGCCAAATTCTTGACCGCTTCATACCAGGTTTCTAAAAACGTAAATTTTAAGGCCATAAACAGTGCTATGACAAAAAAACCATGTTGACGCAATCGGTTTGAGCGTTATTGTGCGCGCTCTTTAACAAGAGCCAAACAAACTTCACGCGGGTGTGGCGGAATTGGTAGACGCGCGGGATTCAAAATCCCGTTTCCCTAGGAAGTGTCGGTTCGATTCCGACCACCCGTACCACTATTTATCTCACGGCAAGGCGCTTCGCGCCGCGCGGTCGGGCCCGCCAAACACCGAGAGGTGTTTGGAAGGTGGGGTGTAGCAGTGAAATTACCGTAGAAAAATTCCCAAAGATATTGCATAAATCATAAATGTTATACCATTGCACTCACTTTGGTGTTATGTAATGAATTCAGACTATGACAAAATTACGCGGCCATAAATTTCTAGGGTTTTTGCTTGTTACACTGTTCCTGCTTGCACAGCTTTCGGGAAGCGCTCATGCAGTTGAGTATGGAAATGCGCCGCACAAGCATGGCGGTAAGGTTTGCGTTTTATCACTTGTAGCGGAAGATGATGTTGATGATGTAACCATATTGCCGAAATCCCTTTCATTGCCAAAACCACCGCCGAGGGACGTTTTTGCACGTCCTGTTACAACAAAATTTGGCTTCATTCGCACTGTTTTGGCCCGCGCGCGCGGGCCGCCAAACCTGTAAATCACTACATTTTATTTTTATTATGTAACCGCCGGGCCTTAGGCGAGATGATTTATGGAGTTTACTGTGATTACACAAATGCCGCGCACGCAGTGTGCGCTTACCACCTTGTTGACGGGTGCAGCTTTATATACAGCCCCTGCATTTGCCCAAACCCCAGCCCAGAATAATGATGAAATCATTGTTACAGGTTCTCTATTGTCAGTCACCAGCACTGAAACCTTGGTTGGTGTTTCAGTGCTAACAGGCGAAGAGTTGCAGCGACGTATGTCCGGCTCTTTGGGAGAAACCTTAAAGTTCGAGCCCGGCATTTCGTCCAGCTTTTTTGGAGCAGGTGCGTCGCGTCCGATTATTCGCGGTCAGGGAGGCTTGCGGGTCTTGTTGCTTGATAACGGCATTGGCTCTATTGACGCTTCAGCTTCTAGCCCCGACCATGCTGGTGCCGTTGAACCTGCTTTAGCCAACCGCATCGAGGTTATACGTGGTTCCGGCCTGTTGCGTTATGGGAGCGCTGCGGCAGGCGGCGTAATCAATGTGATTGATGGTCGCATCCCCGAACGCGTGCCAGACAAACGGATTGCCGGCAATGCCCGTATAGGCGTAAGTAGCGTTGACAATGGTTATGAAGTTGCCGTGGGAAGTGATATTGTTTTAGGTCAATTGGGCGCGGGCGATATCGTTGCCCACGCAGGGTTTTCCCACCGCACAACGGATGACTACGATATTCCCAATTTTGCCAGATCAGAAAGTTTACGTCGCCTCAGCCCCAACCCACAGGGCGGGGAAACTAGGGATACTTTACCCAATTCCAGCACCAAAGCCACAAGCCTTGCCGCTGGTATATCCTATATTGGCGAGGGCACATTCTTCGGTGCGGCAATCAAAGATTTAAACAGTACATACGGCATTCCGGGCGGAGAAGGCGCCACCATTAGGTTGGATCAAACCCGTGTTGATCTAAGCTCCAAATTTGAATTTGGCGACAGTCCTTTTGAAAGCTTAAGTTTGTCGGGCGGAGTGGCAGATTATTTGCACACGGAATTTGAGGCAAGCGGCGAGGCCGGCACCGTATTTAGCAATGAAGGGTTTGAAGGCCGGGCAGAAATTGTTCAGCGCACACAAGGTATCTGGCAGGCGGCTCACGGTGTGCAATATAAAAAGCGTAACTTTTCCGCCATTGGTGAGGAAGCCTTTGTGCCACCCACGACAACAAACCTGTTTGGCGTGTTTAGTTTTCACGAGCTGGACCTTGGCAAATTACACTTGGAAGCCGCAGGCCGTTATGAACATATAAGACACACCGACAATATGGGAACCAGCATTAGCTTTAACGGCATAACCGTTACCATTTGCGAACACCAAGATACAACCGAAATTATTCCTTCGCATTGTAGGTATCAGCGTTGTAGTAAGCACCAATGGGATTGTGTTTGCCAGCTTTACCAATGCCAGATAAACGAACCACTGAAGGTAATGTTAAGCGAGAGCTTATATTGAAGTTCGGGTAAGTGGGGTCGCTTAATGCTGGGGGCGAAATAACACCCTAAGGAGGTTTCATCGTCTCAATTGAAGTGTTGTCTGTTTGAGACAGCCCTTGCACCAGTAAAATCAATGAGTTGCAAGGCAGAAATCCAAGGAGGTTCAATTGGGACAAGGTTTTGCTGCTTTTTTGACTGAAATGGCGAAAAAACCTGACATTAGCTCGGAGTCCTAAAACGCCCAAAATAAGACGTTTAGATGATTTTGAAACCCCCGTCGCGACGTTCAATTAAAATCGCCGAACTCGAACTTCGTAACCGGGATTGAAATCAGGTTGAGGCGTTTTTGCGTCAAAAACGAAGCCGTAATAATGCAGCACTAAGCCGACAGGATAATGTGGTAATTCTTCATTTACTTGATAAACGTTCCTAGCCCCTTCATTGCGCAATAGTTTTATTTTCCCATCCCGAACAAGTTGTTTGATACCTTCTTTGCCGGGTAGGATTTCGTATCTAACTGGAGATGTTGGAGAAATTATTTTATGTAGTTCAGTGTCAAAGTAGCTCTTATTCCATGTGTTGTAGATTTCCTTCCAAGTTGCCATACGCTCTTTTTGATTCCCAATTTTTGTATCCAATGAATACCCGTTCGGGACCGACACTTCATTCAGTTGATATTCTGAAAGTATAACATCTACAGGATGACTAAGGCGTGACATAAGGCGGTTGCTCATTTTATTTTGTCTTTCTAACCCGTAAGGAATAGGTTCACGGCTATAGGGCCCGTTGTGTAGTAGACATAATTTACCGAGAAAGGATATTCTCTCTTTTGGTACCCCAATGACACCTGCATTCGCTAAATTTAAAGCCCTTATTGCTTGATTCGTGTTTCTACTGCCCTGAACGACAAATTTTTCAATACGGTCAGTATTTCCGCTAATGTTGTAAATGATAGGGGCTTTGGACGTCGCTACAATGTACATTTTCGGAGCATCTTCTGGGATATAAAGGTTCGACACTTTAGTAACATCCGCAAAGCCTGAAGCCGAAACCATTGACGGTTGACCTCCTGATTCTGAAATAAGGAACACAAGCTTTGCATCCTCTGATATTTGAGGAAAAGGACATTGTTGAAATTTGATTTTTTTCAGCTCTAATTCAAATTCATCTCTTGTGACTTTCTGATCGTTGTTTTTATCAAAAGCCATTAAGTTTGTCGCAGCGGAAGAGAGTCCGGAATTGTAAAAGCCTTTTGTTATCCAACTTCGTCTGCGAACTTTTTCCATTTCGAGCATGGACGTAAAACCATCTTTGTTGAGATCGTAATACCCTTGTTCGCTATACTGCCGGCGTTTATACGGAACCTGTTTGTCAGGGGTAACGTAATCGTTGTCACCCGCCAGTAAATTGAAAGCAGACATAAAGTCTTTTTCAAAGCGATCCGGAAAAGCTTCAGCGTTATACAAATGACGTTCCGAGAGAGTCGTCGGCAGTTCGAGCGTATGATCAATCCATACACCTCTCAAAAAGAACACAAGATAAATCAAACCGACCGGCGCAATAATCGCAATCAAACATCCACTGAAAGGTTTCATTTGCAGCCCCAACCTCTCTGGTGGTTTCGTCCGTTATTTTTTGACAATAGTTTTATTCGTCAGGCGGTATTTTCCTTGTAAGACCAAATGCTAAAAAAAGTAAAGAAGTTTAAGGCTTAGGGTGTTATTTCGCCCCCAGCATTAAGCGGCCCCTAAGTCCCGATAATGTCGGGGTGCAACTAAGCCGCCACTTCAACATCGCTTTGCGAAACATAGCGACCGCTCCATTTTTCGATAATGTGTTTGATAGGATTGTGCGTCATTCGACGGTTTTTAGTTTTGACTTGTGCGTCAAGCCATTCGGATACAATCATTGTGTTCAAAATGCCCGCCAAGTTGAAGTGGTGCTTTACTTTTTCCATCTTTGATCTGTTCATCAGACAGCATTTGAATATCCTTATCAGTGGTTTACGAAAATATCGTTTTACATCGAAACGCTTGAAGGTACAAGAATCATCTTATTCAAAACTGACTAGCGGGGCTTTCTCGTCCGTCCTCTGGCCTTATTTCTATCGCTTCTCAACTTGTTTTTAACCCGTGTGGATCTCCGCACCTTTTTTTCGTCGTCATTGCTGGTGGATCTCGCAAAGTCCTTGCTCGGAGCTTCGCCCACTTGGGCTTGAATATCCTAGCGACCATGACGGGGGGCGGTGTTATCATCTGGCTAATTGCTGTCATTGCATGGATATTTCTAATTAAGAGAATTGCCACCAGCAAACTAGATTTGATCGTTACCCCAGATATTATCACCATTGACGGAAAAAATTATGATCGCAAAATGTGGGGCGGGTAAGCTGTTCATTTGGCGTTGATTACCACTTGACGGACACCACCAAACTCGGCGGTTTGCTGTACCGCGCGCAGCGGGCACCAACCACGGAGGAATTGTTCTCGGACGGGCCGCATCTCGCCACCAACCAGTTTGAAATCGGTAATCCGGGGCTTGATAAGGAAATAGCCACAGGAGCAGAAATTTCCCTGCGCTATAGGAACGGCGGCAATCAAATAACCGTCAATGTGTTTTATACGGATTACTCTGATTATGTATATCAGGCCCTTACAGGTGAGACGGTAATAACAGACGCGGGCGACATATTATCGGTTGCGCATTTCACAGCGTCAGATGCAGTGTTCAGGGGCTTTGAAGTGGATATTGCTAGACATCTGGGTGTGTGGAACAATTGGGATTTTAATGCCGATGCATCCTTGGAATATGTGGACGCCAATCTCAGCGGCCCCAGCCTGGAAAATTTGCCGCGTATTCCCCCTCTCGGCGCGACACTGGCCTTGAGCGCTGATAAGGATCGCTGGAATTTGCGAGCAGAAATGGAATATACAGCAAAACAAAACCGTCTCG
Organism: Hellea balneolensis; assembly: GCA_003233025.1. Taxonomy (GTDB): domain Bacteria; phylum Pseudomonadota; class Alphaproteobacteria; order Caulobacterales; family Maricaulaceae; genus Robiginitomaculum_A; species Robiginitomaculum_A balneolensis_A. The sequence goes on from QIKS01000080.1 coordinate 5,896, forward strand.
CTTTCGGTGAACTCCTCAGCGAAAGTTATGTTTTGCTGAGCGCATTCGCGACATATGAACTCAGCGACAATGTTACATTGCGGCTATCAGCCCATAATCTCACGGATCGTGACGCCCGCCAGCATACATCTTTTTTGAAAGAAGAAGTCCCTTTGCC
>QIKS01000307.1 GCA_003233025.1 Hellea balneolensis
AAAGAGGCTTTGGAGAAATTTGAACAGGCTTATTTGGAAAAACCAACCCAAGCCGTTTTTGACAATAATCGTCGCATGGCTCTGGTTTTGTTGGGCCGGGACACGCAAGCTTTTGACGGCCTTGAAACTTCTCTTGCCGCCCGGCTATATAATGACGTTGGTTATATTGCCGCCGCTCAGGGGGAGAGGGATAAAGCGCGCCGTTATTACAAAAAAGCCATCGCCCTATCGCCTGAACATTTCGAGTTGGCTAAACAAAACCTGGCTGCGCTCAATACGGCCACCCTCCCTTAATTGCTCGCTATAATCTGCGGTGGTAATTTATAGCCCGCTTGTCGCAAAGCTTGGTTAAGGGCCGCGCGAATATGGGAAGTTTCCGTTCTCAAATTTGCAGCCTCTAGCCAAAACCGCGATTGGATAATGGCGCTGGTCGGGGTGAAACCCTGAACAATCACACTGGCGGCGTCTTTATCAATCACGGCTTTATGGTTTTGTAAGACGGTATTTAACGCCGCCAAAGCGCCCGGCAAATCATTGTCACGGGAAAGTTCTATGGCCACATCAACGCGCCGGGTTTGACAGCGCGAATAATTATCAATTTGCCCGCGCCAAAGCTGCGCATTGGGCAAAACCGTCAAAATACCGCTGGGGGCTTTAAGCTGGGTGGTGAACAGGCCGATTTCCAAAACTTCCCCCTCGACGTCTGGCGTGACGATATATTCGCCGACTTTGACGGCGCGCAAGAAAACCAACATCATCCCCGCCGCCACATTGGACAATGTGCCCTGGACGGCCAAAGCAATGGCCAGACCCGCCGCGCCAAATGCCGCGAGCAGGCCGGAGGCCGGAATGCCGGCGATGGTCAGGGCGGCATATATACTGGCCAGCAAAACCCCGTAACGAGCAATGGTGGCGAGCAAGGGGCGGACTGTGGCGCTGGCCTGCAAGCCTTTTTGATTGCTAAGCCGCTTGGTAACGATGCGTCCGACCCAACGTGAAGCGATCCAGCCCAAGATAAGAATACCAAGTGCTTGTAGGGTATTGATGACAAAGGGCGCGATCCTCACCCATAAATCTGAATTGATGAATTGGTCTATATTTTCCATTACCGTGTCCTTTTTTGCGCATAGTTGGACAGGGCGAGCAAGAGCCGCCCCAAAATTGCTTGCGCCGGTGCGCCCGTGGTTTTCATCCGCTTTTCCGTGGCCAGACTTTCTGACAAAGCCCGCGCCAAGGCAAGTTCGCTCCAAATATGCAAATGATTGGCAAAGCCGGTTTTTTGCATAATAAACACCGGAGGCCGTAAATTGCCCATGGCTTCATTGGCACTTTGGCCCGCGCCCATCAAACTCTTGGCTTGATGGAGGCGGGTGAGGTGCCTTTGCAGGGCTGCCAAAATTGAATGGGACGTTATTTTTCCGGCCAAAGCACGCTGATAGCCGCCGTCCGCTTTTTGCGGTCGCCCGCCCAGTGTATCAAACACAATGTCGTCCAGCCCCGCCGCCCCGGCGCCGGCGGCAACCGCCTTGATATCTTCAAAGCCAACGCAGGTGTTCTCGCCCATATACAAGGCCAGTTTATCAATCTCGCTGCGCGCCATACGGCGATCCCCTTGCAAAAGCGGGACAAATGCTTCCAGCGCCTCTTGTTCGATACGAATATTTTGCGCCGCCAGTTCGGATTTCACCAAACCGTTCAAAGAGGCGATCGTATCGGCGTAACACGGGATAGCAGCAAAATTGCGGGCTTTCTCGAAACATTTGCGCACCGCCGAGCGCGGGCTTAAATCCCCCGCTTCAATGATAAGCTTGGCAGCACATCTGTCCAAATTGCCGTCCAGCATGGTAATGGTTTTGGCAATGGCCGCCCCGCCGCGCTCATGGGACAGACGTATATGGATCAGCCGGGCATCGCCGAGCAAAGACAGGGCCGACATTTCGTCAACCAGCCGGGCCGGGTCGCCGGTCAAATCATCGGCGTTTAGGCTGGTTGCGGCAAAGGGATCGTCAGGGTTTTGGCAAAAAGCCTGCGCCAATATGCCTGCCCGCTCGGCGCACAAACCTTGGTCGGGGCCAAAAAACAATGCGCCGACATGGCTGGGGTCGGGGGCTTTGAGGTAAGCATCAACCCGTCCCCCCGATAGTTTCACTGAGCGCCTGCGCGGGGTTGGTAGAGGGCCAATTTGGCAATGATGCGGTCTGCGGTTTCATTGGCCACTTGCCCTTCGGCATTGCTTTGGGCGGTCGCCGTGCCGTAAGGATCACGGGGCGCGCCAAAGGTGGAAACAACCCGCACTTTATCTTTGTAAACCTCGTCGCCGGTTTTGGCGTCGATCAATATAAACCCGGCGTCCATGACAAGATCATAACGTGACGCCACATCATCGGCGCCAATGCCTAAATTGATGCGGCGAGTTTTGGGGGTGACGTGCAAGATAAGGGGGGCGGTTTTATTATCGCCAAACCGGTCACGCAGGGCTTGCTTGAGCAAAAAATCGATTTTCTCATTGCCCGGCGTTTCGATGGCAATGTCACTAAATACCAAGCCATTGCCGCCAAATGCAGACGGGGCATGGACGGGTTTAAACCCACAAGCGCTAAGGGCAAACAACATGCCCATGACCAAGCAAAACCGTATAATTTTCATAACCCTACCGTCTCCTAATTCGCCACTATATTGATAATCCGTCCGGGGACAATGATGATTTTCCTGATGGTTAAATCGGCGACATAATCTTTGATGCGTGGATGGGCCAAAGACTGCTGTTCCAGCTCGTCCTTACCCATTGATTTTGGCACGGAAATTTCGGCCCGCTTCTTGCCGTTGATTTGTATGGGCATGACAACATCATCCTCGACCAATAATTTAGGGTCAGCCACGGGCCAGGGCGCATCGGTGACAAACCCCTCCCCGCCCAAATGGGCCCAACACTCTTCGGCCAAATGGGGCATAAAGGGTGCGATCATCCGGGTAAGCGCGCCCAGGCCTTCCGCTTTGGCTGCGTCAAAAATTTCATATTTTTTTAAGGCGGCAACCAGTTCGTAAATCTGGGCTACGGATGTGTTAAACCGAAATTGGTCAATCCCCTGGGTGACATTGGCCACAGCTTTGTGGACGGATCGGCGCAGTTCAAGAGCAGCCCCGCTTGCGTCTTTCGCTTGCGTCATAGGACCTAAATCAGCGCTAAAATCTTTGGCGTTGGTTTCGCTGACCAAAGCCCAAACCTTGCCAACAAACCGCCATGCACCAACCGCGCCCGATTGTGTCCATTCAACGTCGCGGGCTGGCGGGCTGTCGGACAGGACGAACCAGCGCGCAACATCTGCGCCATATCCTTCGATAATATCTGCCGGATCGACGACATTTTTCTTCGACTTGGACATTTTTTCAACCGGGCCGCGAACAAGTTCTTCGCCGCTGGAGATTTCAAAAAACCCGCCGTCTTTCTCGTCAACATCTGCGGGCATAACCCATTTGCCGTCTTTTGTTTTATAGCTGGCATGGGTGACCATGCCTTGGGTGAACAGGCCGTCAAATGGCTCGCCGCTCGGCAGATCAAGCAAGCCACAATCGCGCAAACCACGGGTGAAAAACCGGGCATAGAGTAAATGCAAAACCGCATGTTCAACGCCGCCAATATATTGGTCAACCGGCAGCCAGTGGCTGGCCTGTTTGTTATCAAAGGGTTTGTCATCGGTATTGCCGCCGGCAAAGCGGGCAAAATACCATGAGCTATCGGCAAAGGTATCAAGGGTATCGGTTTCGCGCCGGGCTGGTTTCTTACAAGCGGGACAGGTGGCGTTTTTCCAGCTGGGGTGATGCTCTAAAGGATTGCCGGGCTTGTCAAAGCTGACATCATCGGGCAGCTCGACCGGTAAATCCTTGGTCGGCACGGGCACGGCTCCGCAGGCACCGCAGTGGATGATCGGGATAGGGCAACCCCAATAGCGTTGGCGCGAGACGCCCCAATCGCGCAAGCGGTAGGACACGGTTTTCTGGCCAACACCCAAATCTTCCAGCTTGGCGATGCTCAAGGCAATGCCTTCTTTGGTGCCAAGCCCGTCTAAAAATTGCGAATTATAAAGAACGCCCGGCCCGGTATAGGCTTGCGCCTCGACGGTATAATTGGCCGCGTCTTCGCCTTCGGGCAGGACGACGGGGGTGACGCCCAGCTTATATTTGCGGGCAAAATCCAGATCGCGCTGATCGTGGGCCGGACAGCCAAAGACGGCCCCCGTTCCGTAACCCATGAGCACGAAATTGGCGGCGTAAACCGGCAGGCTTAGTGTGTCGTCAAAAGGATGAGCGACGCGCAAGCCCGTATCGACGCCGCGCTTTTGTGCTTTCTCAATGGCTTCTTCAGTGCTGCCCATAGCAACACATGTTTTTGCCAATTCCTGAAGCTGTGTATTGTCAGCCATCAAGGATTTAATCAAAGGATGATCATAAGCAAGGGCGACAAAACTGGCGCCAAATAAGGTGTCGGGGCGGGTGGTATAGACCTCAACCCCGTCAAAACCTTCAGGGGCAGCTCCGGCAAATGCGAATTTAAACTGGGCACCTTCCGAGCGGCCAATCCAGTTTTTTTGCATGGTGCGGACTTTCTCCGACCAGCGGGTCAGCCCGTCCAATGCGTAATATAAATCATCGGCGTAGTGGGTGATTTTAAAAAACCACTGATCCAGTTCGCGGGTTTCAACCTGGGCGCCTGAGCGCCAGCCCTTGCCGTCAATCACTTGCTCATTGGCCAGCACCGTCATGTCAACAGGATCCCAATTGACCTTGGCGGTTTTGCGGTAGACCAGGCCTTTTTTCATAAAGGCTAGAAAAATCGCTTGTTGCTGTTTGTAATAAGCCGTGTCGCAAGTGGCAAATTCCCGGCTCCAGTCCAAAGCAAATCCGAGCCGCTTTAGGGGTTCGCGCATGGCGGCGATATTATCATATGTCCAGGCTTTGGGATGCCCGCCCTGCTCAATCGCTGCATTTTCCGCCGGCATGCCAAATGCATCCCAGCCCATAGGGTGTAAGACCTCAAACCCGCAGGCACGTTTATAGCGCGCAACAACATCGCCCATAGCATAATTACGCACATGGCCCATATGAATGCGCCCAGACGGGTAGGGAAACATTTCAAGGGCGAAATATTTGGGTTTGCTCGTATCTTTATTCGGAGTGCGCGCCGTAAAGCTTTCAGCTGCCGCCCAGGCCTCTTGCCATTTAGGCTCGGTTATGGCCGCATTATATCTCGTCATGACGTCCTGGCTTGCTTACCGGCTATCGGCGGAAGCGATAAATAATTCTCGCGCCCGGGTGAGAATAGAATTTTCAATGGTACGCGCCGTGTCCGCGTCAACGGACGCATCGTTCCAACTGACCTGGCCGCGCACTTGTTTGAAAATGGAAACTTTAAGCGCATCAGCGCGCAGGTTTGTGTCCAAAATATAAACTGTTGCCTTAAAGCGCTCATCGGGCGCTTGCGGGCTGGCATACCAGTCGGTGATAATAACGCCGCCAAAAGGATCAATTTCCATCAGGGGCATGAAATTGAGAGTTTCCAGGGAAGAACGCCATAAATACTCATTGACGCCAAGGCGCGGCGCAACCGTTCTGGTTTTAATTCTTGTTCCGCCGGTATTTGTCTGCGCTTTTGATTTGCCGCCAAATATATTGGGAGCGGACGGCAAGGTGTTTTTAACCGTCGAGCAGCCGCTCAACCCTAGGGATAAAGCGGCGCTTAAGGCTGTAACAGCTAAAAGAATTCTCATAGACGATGACATAATCTATTCTCCAAATGGCACCAATGCTTGGCAATAACCGGCCCAGTGCGCTTCATTTCAACTGGCTATATACCATAAGCGTTGCGCACGGCTAGACTTGAATTACATCAAATGCGCTCTCTGTTCTATAATTTTTGGTAAGATGGGCTGTAAAACCCGGTAAGTGCGGTGTTTTGGCATGGTTTTACCGCCTTGTTAACCTTTTATTAGGGATGGGGGATGGATATAGAGGTATATTTATACTTTGTTAACAAACCCGTGTGGACGTGACGTTGAAATGGCCAGTTCCAAATTTCTTTTCTTTGCGTCCTTATCGGTTCTGGCAGCAGGGGTTTCCTGGGTCACTCTAGCCCAAACACCGTCCAACTCCCCCTTTGCCAGCAAAAAACCAAAAGCCTGGGAGAAGGTCCAAACCTTGCCCCCAACTCCAAGCCAGGCTCCTCCCCGCCAAGCGGCGCCACAAATCCGCCCACAGCAAATCTTCCAACCGCAAGCCCAGCCTATACCGCAAGTCACACCCAGCTGGGCCGGCCAGGTTCAGCCGCGTTCGCCACACGTGCAACCACAGCCACAGCCCAATTGGGCGACGCAGCCTGTTGGCACTTACAGTGCGCCGCAAGCCCAGCAACCAATTTATCAAAATCCCGGAAATGGCCGGCAAAATTTACGCAGCAGCGCCCTGCGTCGTTCTTGGGCCAACCGGCTTGGTTT
>QIKS01000154.1 GCA_003233025.1 Hellea balneolensis
GCCCCGCCGGCGCATGGCCCCATAATGACGCTGATTTGCGGAATGACGCCGCTGGCCAAAATATTGTTTTGAAACACGTCCGCATAACCGCCGAGCGAGACAACGCCTTCTTGAATACGCGCCCCGCCGCTATCATTAAGGCCAATAATCGGTGCGCCGTGTTTGATGGCCATTTCCTGAACTTTGCAGATTTTTTTGGCATTGGTCTCAGAAAGCGAGCCGCCAAATACGGTAAAATCTTGCGCAAAGACGAAGGTTTTGCGGCCATTAATCGTCCCCCAACCGGTGACAACACCGTCGCCGGGGAAACCCTTATCGGCCATGCCAAAATCAATACACCGATGGGAAACGAACATGTCAAATTCTTCAAAACTATCCGTGTCCAGCAATAAATCAATACGCTCGCGGGCGGTTAATTTACCCTTTTCGTGCTGAGTTTTTATCCGCGCTTCGCCGCCGCCAAGGCGGGCCTTGCGCCTGCGTATCTCCAACTCTTCCAAGATATTTGTCAAACCTGCACTCCCCTGAATTTAAGAATTCGCCAATAATAGGGCCTTAAAGGAAATTAGGAAACCTTTTTCGCGCGCTAAATTTTATGCATTTTTGCATGGCAGCACGGCGGCAATATCGCTAATATCCAGCCTATAAATCCTTGCTAAGGCTGGATTTAAGATTACATTGATGATGAAATAAACCTGTGTAGACATTTATGAAACTCAAACCTTCTTACCTTATCGCTTTTGTATTTTCAGTCTTAATCCTGTTGTGGTTTATCTACGGCACAGTGCGCAACGAAACCACGGCGCCTGCGACCCCCGCCCCAACCCAACAAGCCGCGCCCAGCGTTGTCATTAAGCGCTTGCACGCCGAGCAACATGAAAATTTCATCAATTTACATGGACGTAGCGAGGCGGCCAGGGAGGTGTTTATTAAGGCGGAAACTGCCGGCTTGGTCGTCAGGACACCGATCAAAGCCGGCAGCATCGTTAAACGCGGCACATTGATTTGCCAGCAAGATATTGATGCCCGCCAAGCCATGGTTGATCAGGCCAAAGCGGTTTTACGCGCCCGTGAACTTGAATACTCAGCCGCCCAGAAATTGGTTGATAAGGGCTACCGCTCATCGACCCAGGCATTGACCGCATTGGCCGCTCTTGACGGGGCAAAGGCCAGTGTCAAACAGACGCAAATCGAACTTGGCAATGTTAATATGCGCGCACCCTTTGGCGGGGTTTTTGAACAACAAGTGGCGGAAGTTGGCGATTATCTCGCGCCAGGGCAGCCCTGTGGCTTGCTGCTCGAACTTGATCCACTTTCCATCACCGGTGAAGCCACGGAAAAACAAATTGCCCGCTTAAAGCTTGGGCAAATTGCACATATTACCCTCGCCACCGGGGAAGCGGTAACGGGAACAATCACCTATATACAATCCAAGGCCAATCCTGCCACACGGACATTTAAAATCAAAGTGACCATTGCCAACAAAGACAACGCACTAAAAGCCGGTGTCACTGCCAATATCAAGCTGTCGTCTGGCACGACATTGGCCCATCTTATCCCCGCCAGCGTTCTCACCTTGGATGAGGCGGGCAATGTCGGCGTGCGGTATCTGGACGGCTTAAATATTGTCCGTTTTGCCCAGGTTGAAACCATTGACGAAACTGCCGCCGGGATATGGGTCACAGGGTTAGCTGCGCGCACAGATTTGATTATTCGCGGCCAAGATTATGTCGCCGCAGGCACAGAAGCAACGCCGTCCTATGAAGGGGGCAGCCCCTAATGACCGGTATTGTCGACTTCGCCGTTCGACAATGGCGCATGACCATGGCTTTGTTGCTGTTCATCGTGGTCGGCGGTTTTTTTGCCATGTTCACCATCTCCCTCGACGCGGAACCCGACGTGGCCATACCCTTTGTTATTGTTCAAGTGGCTTTGCCAGGCGTCAGCCCGGAGGACGCCGAACGCCTCCTGGTCAAGCCTTTGGAGACCGAACTTAAATCCCTTGACGGGGTCAAGCAAATGGACAGCACTGCCGCGACCAATGTCGCCGTCATCGTTTTGGAATTTGATGCCAATTTTGATCAAGACACCGTCATTGACGATGTGTTTGAGGCGGTGAACAAAGCGCGGGGGGAATTGCCCAATGATGCAAAAGAACCGACCGTTGCAGAGTTAAACACTCAAACTTTGCCAGTTATCGTCATCAATTTGTTTGGCAGCGCCCCGCAGCGCGAACTACAAAACCGCGCCAAAGAATTGCAAACCGCCCTGGAAAGCAATTCGAAAATTTTGGAAGCCAATATATTGGGCGAGCGCGAAAACCTCCTGGAAGCCGTTGTTGATCCGGGGCTGATGGAAGGCTTAAACATCACCTTTAACGAACTGGCCTTCGCCATTGCCAGAAACAATCAACTTATCACCGCCGGAAAGCTGGAAACGAATAGCGGCAAATTCAACATCAAACTGTCGGGGCTTATTCAAAATGTCGATGACCTTGCCCAGATCGTCATTCGCACCGGCAGTGACGGCTCTATCATACAGCTTAAAGACATTGCGGTTGTTCGAAGAAGTTACAAAGACCACACCAGTAATGCTTTGTTTCAAAGCCGCCCTTCCGTCTCTATCGAGGTTTCCAAGCGGACGGGAGAAAACATTATTGAGACCATAGAAGATGTCCGAAAAATTACCGAGGAAATATCCGCTACCTGGCCTGAAACGATTAATGTCGAGCTTTCCCAAGACCAAACGGTTCAAATCGTTGAGTTGATAAAATCTCTGGTTTCAGCGATTATCAATGCGGTTGTCTTGGTCATTATCGTCTGCATTGCGGCGCTGGGTTTGCGCTCTGCCCTGATGGTCGGCTTCGCCATTCCGGCCAGTTTTCTCATGACAATTTTCATGTTCAATGTTTTGGGAACGAGCCTGAACATGATGGTCATGTTTGGCATGGTCTTATCCGTGGGTATTCTCGTCGATAGCGCCATTGTCATCATTGAATATGCAGACCGAAAATTGGCCGAAGGGCTGGATAGAAAACAAGCCTATGTTTTGGCTGGCAAGCGGATGTTCTGGCCGATTATTTCTTCTACGGCGACAACAATGGCTGCGTTTTTACCCTTTTTGTTTTGGAATACCATACCCGGCCAATTCATGTCTTATTTCCCAAAAACATTAATCTTCATCCTTTCAGCCTCTCTGCTCATGGCTCTGATTTTTCTACCAACTCTTGGAGCGCTTTTTGGCCCCAAAACCATCCAAAACCCCCGCGAAAGTTTAAAGGCCCTGTCGGGAGCAGAAGGCAACCCTATTGCCATTCAAGGGTTTACCGGTGGTTATGCCCGGATGATTGACAAATTGGCCAGACGTCCTCTTATTGTATTTTTTGTCATTTTGGCGTTGGTGATCGGGATTTTCAAATGGTTTGGAGCCACCGATCATAGGGTTGAATTTTTTACCGCTGAAGGCGGGCAGGAAATTTATGTCTATGCGCGGGCGCGGGGAAATACCTCTACCAGTTCCGATTACGAAATCGCCAAAATGCTGGAAAAACGCCTGGCTGGTATTGAAGGGGTCAAGTCCATGTTCAGTATTTCCGGAGAAGGCGCGTCGTCCGGGGGCGGATTTGACGGCCCACAAACCGTGCCTTTGGATACGGTGGCGCGCACATTCCTGGAGTTGCAACCCTTTGAGCAGCGCCGCAGCACCTATGCCATTGAACAAGACGTGCGCGCGGTAACGGCAGATATGCCGGGCGTACTTATTGACATTGAGGTTCTCTCCGAAGGGCCGCCTGTTGGCAAGGATGTCAGTGTTGAGCTCACGTCTACCAATTTAGAAAGCCTCAACAAGGCGGCCAAAACAATGACCGCCTATTTTGAAAACCAAGACGGGCTTTACGCCATCGAAAACACCATACCTCTGCCGGGCATAGACTGGCAATTACAGGTCGACCGGGCGGAGGCTGGACGGCTTGGTCTGGATATCGGCACGATCGGTGCGGCCGTACAATTTGTAACGGAAGGCAGTCTGGTTGGCGTTTACCGGCCTCTTGATAGTGACAAAGAAATAGATATTCGCATTCGCTATCCCGATACGGCGCGTGATTTGCAACAGCTTGACAATCTGCGCATTCAAACCAGCGAAGGCGCCCTGCCCCTATCAGCCGTTGTCAACCGCATTGCCCAACCCCGTCAAGACAGTATCCAAAGGCGCGATCAAAAGCGGGTCTATGAGGTAAAAGCCAATGCCCGCGAAGGATATGCAACCAACCAAATCGTCGCCCAGATGAAAAACTGGATCGAAACGAAAGCCAATTTCCCAGACGATGTCGCGATTAAATTCTTAGGCCAGGACGAAGAAATTGCTGAAGCTGCAAAGTTTTTTGCCGGCGCAGCAATCGCCATGTTGTTCATGATGGGGGTTATTCTCCTCTGGCAATTCAACAGTTTCTGGCACGTGGTTTTAACCCTGTCTGCCGTGATTTTCTCACTGGCCGGCGTGTTGTTGGGTTTGCAGTTTTACCCTTATATCAGCATTCTTTTATGTGGCACAGGCGTGCTGGCTCTGGCCGGAATTGTCGTTAACAATAATATTGTCCTGATCGACACCTATCAACGTCTGCTTCTGAAAGGCTATACATCCCATGACGCAGCTGTGCGCACGGCGGCACAAAGAATGCGGCCTGTATTGTTGACAACAATCACCACTGTTGTCGGCCTGATGCCTATGGCGCTGGCGGTTCAGGCGGATTTATTTACAGGTATTTTCTCCGCCAAAGGGACGGCCACATCACAAATCTGGGCGCCCCTGTCTTATGTCCTGGTCTGCGGATTGGCATTTTCCACCATCTTAACATTGGTGCTGACCCCGGTGTTATTGGCAGCCCCGGCCCTTTGGAAAAAACGGCTAAAATCATTATTGGCCAGGGCTTAAGGCTTCCGGGCTGTAGACAACAAAATATTGATACCCGCCGCCAAACAAAACCCGCCCGACCTGTATCTTGTCAACAAATCGTTCAACGAAAACTTCAGGGCTGTTTTCACTTTCAAGCAAGGGTTTCATTCGCTCAAATGGTAGCTCAATTCGCGTGTTAACTCCCGGCATATCGCGGACAAGTTCCGCGCTAATATTATGGGAGCCGAGCGGGATAATATTGCCAAAGATTAACCGCCACCGCCCGGCATTATCAACACTGCTCTCCCCGACAAGTGCCCCGTTAGCATAGATGCGAACCTTGCCGGCACTGCTGGAGGAACCTGAAAAAATGGCACCGCCAGAATTATCGTAATCAATAACCTCCAGATTAAAACCATCCACTGTCGGCAGGCTTTCAAATGGTGTTTGCAAGACGCGCGAAGGCGCGCCCGGCGCTGCGAGCAATATCAATTTACGAGCGGATAAACCGTCAGATCCCTCAGCAAATTCCGCATCTCCTTCCCCTCCCTTGTCAATTAAAAAAAGAGTTTGGCTTGAACGGATTTGCTGTCCCTCTGGGCTTAGCATGTAAATATCTAATTGTGCGGTTTGCTTGTTTTGCCATGAAAACTCAACCTGCCATTGCCCCTGCGCGTCGCTTTGCGCTTGCGCGACGGTACGCGCATTGGCGCTAAGCCATACCGCGCTGCCCGCCATGCTCACACCCCGGACGGTAAATTTATCGCCTTCTTGCTCAACACTGAGCACATTAGCCGGTGAAAGCGTTTGCACTTCGGCGGCCCCATTGCTGGTGCCAGTGTCAGTTGGCAAAGGGGTGCGCGTATTTTTAGTCTGCCCTTGCACCGCAATCACAACAAGCCATAACAATAATGCCAGCCCGATGCCGGTTAAAATCATAAATAACGGCCTGATTTTCGGCATTGTCACCTCGTTGACATAATCGATGGTTAGCGTATGGCTAAGCTATCGCTAAGCGCGTAAACTAACAACAACAATTATAAGGAATGTATGTGACTAAAAGTATTTGTGTGTTTTGCGGCGCATCGAAAATCGTTGATGCGCATTATTTTGATCTGGCCAAAGCGAGCGGGCAAGCGATTGC
>QIKS01000012.1 GCA_003233025.1 Hellea balneolensis
GCCGAGATATTCAATCCATGCTGTCCGTCCTGTATCGGTCATAAAAACCAGTGTTTGCGGACGTTTTCCTTTGTAACCCTTTTTTTGTTCAATGTAACCCGCATTTTCCAACTTGGTTAAATGGGTCGAAAGATTGCCGTGCGAGCTGTCGGTTTTTTGTACCAGTTCGGGGAAGCTGGCCGGGCTGGCCGTTGAAAGATAAGCCATGACCCCAAGCCGCAAACGCCCGTGAATAATATCATTAATCTTGGTTGTCGCGCCGCTCATGATTATATCACCTCGCGGGGTTCAGCCCGTATTTGTGCGATGCTTGGCAAGACAGCGCAGAGCAACATTCCAACTGTGGCGACAAGATATAGAGCGGGTTGATCATAAAGAACAAAACAAATAACAGAGGTGATCGCCGATGCAATGCCGGATAATGACACTCTTTCCTGGCGGGCCAGCTTGGCGACAGAAAAATTGGCCATTGCCTGACCAGCAAATCCGATACAAACCATCATGCCAAACAATGTTGGCGCGGCTTTGTAAATCAGAATATGTGCGACAAGCCCGACAAAGCAGATTGCCATCATTGTGCCAAAATACGTCCAAATAATAGTTTCCGCCCGATTGCCGACAGAAGATAAGCCCGGCTTGCCTTGCAAAGAATTACCCATTTTCCATGACCCCAACATACCGATCACGGCAAACCCCAACCATAAGACGCCCAGATATTGAAACCCTAATCCGGCAATCCCCGAAATAATCGCCCAGTGAGCCAGGAAAGCAGTAGATAAAAGCCCACCCCACCAAAGTCCAAATCTCCCCCCAAGCAAGGGCGCATTTTGCCCTTCCTCAGCCATTGTTCTCACATAGTCCAAATCATTCAAAATATCATTTTTAGTCATAATCATTTCCTTTCTATAAGATTGTGTAATTCAAATTAGTTTGAAATGCAAACTAATTTTATATTTTATTGTAAATTTAATTTCCCAACTGCCTTTCTTATCCCTCCTCCCCATTAGTCTCGTAACCAAAAGCAACACAATGTGCGGTGCAAAGGGCTTGTTTCTCTCAATTGTTAGGCTATCAACGACCCAAAGCCCCTTGAGAGAACGATTATGGCCATACCCTTCATTGATTTAAAAGCCCAGCAAGACAGGCTTCGCACTGAAATAGAGGCTGGCATTCATAATGTATTGGCGCACGGCCAATACATTATGGGGCCGCAAGTTGCGCAGTTTGAGCAAAAACTGGCAAAATTTGGCGACAGCCGCTTTGCACTTGGATGTGCCAACGGCACCGATGCTTTGCTCTTGCCGATGATGGCTTGGGGTATCGGGCCGGGCGACGCGGTGTTTTGTCCGTCTTTCACGTTTTGCGCCACGGCGGAAACCATCGCGCTCATGGGGGCAACACCCGTTTTCGTCGATATGGAGCGCGACACGTATAATATCAGCCCCAGCAGCCTGGAGCGGGCCATAAAAGAAACCATTTCTGCTGGCAAATTACGCCCACGCTGCGTCATTGCTGTCGATCTTTTTGGCCAGTGCGCTGATTATGAAGCCCTCGCCCCGATCGTGGGTGAATACGGCCTTAAACTCATCGCCGATTCCGCTCAAGGTTTTGGCACCAGTTTAAACGGCAAACAGCCAGGACATTGGGCAGATGTGACAACCGCCAGTTTTTTTCCCGCCAAGCCTTTAGGCTGTTACGGCGACGGCGGCGCCGTTCTTTGCGATGATGAAGAGCTTACAAAAATCATGGCTTCCTTGTGCAATCACGGCAAGGGCAGCGATAGATATGACAATATCCGTATCGGCTTCAACTCCCGCCTCGACACAATGCAAGCCGCAATTTTATTGCCAAAACTTGCCGTATTTGCCGATGAAATTGAACGCCGAAATAAAATTGCAGCGCGCTATATAGAAGGGCTGAAACGGCATGTTTTACGGGTGCCAACTGTGCGGGCCGGCGTGGTTTCCACATGGGCGCAATTTACCATAGAAGTCCCTGACCCTGAAGGTTTCGCCAAAATTTTGAAAGAAGACGGCATACCGACGGCGCGCTATTATCCCAAGCCCGTCCACATGCAAAGCGCCTATGTGGATTATCCCGTCCAAGGCAATGGCCTGCCCAATACCATGGCCTGCGTCGACAAAGTTATCAGCTTGCCTATGCATGCTTATCTTGATGAAGACACCCAAGACAGGATTATAGAAATGGCTAAAAAAGCGCTTGGATAAATTTTATTTCCCCAACACCGCTTCAATGCGTGCCACATCGACAGGGTTGTTAAGCTCCCAAAACTCACGGCCCCTCGCCTCAACTTCGACGCAGCGAATAGCGGTTTGGTTTTCCAAAAAACGCAGCTGCTCAAGGCCTTCCAAATTCTCTAAATCTGTCGGTGGCCAAGCCATGTATTTCTCCAGCGCCGACGGTCTATAGGCATAGACGCCCACATGATGAAATACGGGAATGGTTTTCAGTGTCGACGCAACGTCTCCGGTATAAGGCAGCACTTCTTTGGAAAAATACAAAGCATTTTTCGCCCGGTCAAAAACGGCGGTTGTTCCCCCGACCCGTCCGTTCTTGCGGTCAGTCATAAAATTTTGGTGGGTTTGAACGTCACAGCGTAAAATCGGGGTCGCGACATCAATACCGCTATCTTCCTTCAAGGCGGCGATCAAGGCTTCGACAAACCAGGGCGGCGTCAAAGGGGCGTCTCCTTGAAAATTGATGACGATATCAGGGCTAAACGACAGCTCCCTCAAAGCATCCGAACACCGCTCCGTGCCATTGCGACAATCCTCAGATGTCATGACCACATCAGCGCCAAAGCTTTCACAGGTTTGTTTTATCCGCAGATCATCCGTAGCAATATAGATAGCCTCAACACCTGCCACTTGACGCGCAGCGTCCCATGTTCTTTGGATCAGAGGCTTGCTGCCCCCGTGGACATCACGCAGAGCAACGAGCGGCTTGCCGGGATAGCGGCTGGAAGCATAACGCGCCGGGATAATAATAACCGTTTTCATGCAATCCCGGCTCTCAAGCAGTCGTGGATTTGCAGTAAACCTTCAAGTTTTCCGCCCGCGCCAACCACAAAAAGGGCCGTAACCGCCTGTGCATTCATCAAAGCTAACGCTTCACCAGCCAAAGCATCAACGCCAATGGTTAGCGGCGTTTGTGTTGCAACGTCCCCAGCCACTTTATCCATAAGCCCTTCCATATTGCGGCGCAAATCTCCGTCCGTGATTGCGCCGACAAGTAAGCCATTTTCAACCACCGCCACCGCGCCGAAGCCTTTGGATGTCATTTCCAACAAGGTGGTTCCCATGTCCGCGCGCCTGTCAACGATCGGCAAATTATCCCCCTTGTGCATGAGCGCGCCGACACTAATAAGTTCCGCGCCCAATTTACCGCCGGGGTGAAAACTTAGAAAATTTTCTCTTTCAAACCCGCGCATCTTCATCAGAGAAACTGCAAGCGCGTCGCCCAGCGCCAATGTGCATGTGGTCGAGGTTGTCGGCGCCATGCCGATGGCGCAGGCTTCCGGGGCATCGGGCAGCAGCAGAACAATTGCCGATTGGCGGGCCAATGTGCTTTCGCGCTTACGGGTAATACCGATAATCTTGACGCCAAACCGGCCCGCATGGGCAATAATATCAGCCAGTTCTTTGGTTTCGCCAGAATTGGAGATGAGCAATACGGCGTCCGCATTTGTTATCATCCCCAAATCACCGTGGCTGGCTTCACCGGGGTGGACATATTGGGCCGGCGTGCCGGTGGAGGCAAAGGTTGCGGCTATCTTGCGCGCAATATGCCCGGACTTCCCCATGCCCGAAACAATCACCCGGCCCTTTACCGCCAAAAGCAAGGTAGCGGCCTGACAAAATTCATCCCCAAGCCCACGCGACATCTGACCAAGCGCATCGGCTTCCATGGCCAGGACTTGTCTGGCGATTTTAAGTGTTTCGTTTTTGCTCATAACCGGTTGTGAATTTCGCGAATGGATTTAAGTTGTGACAGCAAACCCTCAGCCGCGTCAAGGGGAAGGCAGCTCGGCGCGTCACATAAGGCATCATCGGGATTGGTGTGAAACTCCAAAAATACGCAATCCGCACCGGCGGCCACTGCGGCGCGGGCAATCACCGCCACCCCGTCGCGCCGCCCGCCCGTACTGGCCCCGCCCGTGCGCGGATCAGCGCCCGGAAGCTGCACAGCGTGGGTGGCGTCAATGGTGACAGGCACGCCCAATTTTTGCATCTCGCCAATGCCCAACATATCAACAACCAGATTATTATAGCCAAAACTAACCCCGCGCTCACACAAAAGCACCATGTCTTTTGACACCACTTCATTGATTTTGGAGATAATATTTTTGACGTCCCAGGGCGCAATAAATTGCGCTTTCTTTACCTGAACGATCCCCCCTGCCGCCTCGGTCGCCCTGGCAGCCGCCACAACCAAATCAGTTTGGCGGCACAAAAACGCCGGGATTTGCACAATATCGGCCACCGCCGCCACGGCCTTGGCCTGCGCAGCTTCGTGGATATCGGTACAAATAGGAAGGTTTAACTCGGCCTTGATCGTTGCTAACATGGCAAGGCCGTCCGTCAAGCCAGGGCCGCGAAAAGATTTTATTGAAGAGCGGTTGGCTTTGTCAAAACTGGCCTTGAACACATAAGGCAAATCCAGCTTGGCGCAGACAGATTGCAAATGCTGGCCCACGGCCAAAGATTGCTCCAGACTTTCCAAAACATTGCAGCCGGCAATGACCGCAAGCGGTTTTTTACTGCCTACAGACCAGTTATAATTCTCAAGAGAAAGTACTGTCATTGTCAATCCTGTCTACACATACGCAAAATATGCAAGGGTGTCAGATCCATTCATATTGAAATTTACAACCAGCGCCAGACAAAAGCAACCAAACCCGCAGTATCACTTTGATAAACACTCCTTTTGATGGGGGTTTCATTTAATTTATCCCCAGGCACACAAAGCTAAACTATCTTAACCGAGGATATTGAACAGGAATACGTCATGGCATCTTCATCTAACCTCAACCTGCCTTTTATTTTACCCGCACAAGCGCAAAAACACGTCACCCACAATGAAGCCTTACGCAAGCTTGATGCCCTCGTCCATATCAGCATTGTTGAGCGTGATAGCGGCCAACCACCGACAACACCGACGCAGGGCGAACGGTATATTGTCGGCCCATCTCCGTCAGGGCTATGGCAAGACCGCGAAAATCAAATAGCCGCATGGCAAGACGAAACCTGGGTGTTTTACCCGGCAAATACGGGATGGCTCGCCTGGATTGAGGGCGAAAATATATTGGTCGGTTGGGACGGAAATAACTGGTCTGCTATCACATCCGGTTCCGCAGGCAGCGGCGGTTCGCAGTCCTTAAATCCAGCGCCGTTAATTGGTGTTAATGCAACAGCCGATACAACAAACCGCCTGTCTGTAACGTCGCCGTCCATTCTGTTTAACGCCGAAACAGATGACATGCGGATCACTGTCAACAAGCAAGCTTTAGGTAATACGGCAAGTTTCTTGTTTCAATCAGGCTTTAACGGCAGAGCGGAAATTGGCTTGACCGGTGATGATCAATTTCATTTCAGGGTCACACCGGACGGGGTAAATTGGAAAGACGCAATCATTATTGATGAAGTGAGCGGCGAGGTTTCCATGCCCTTTACCAACGCCGCGGGTATTACAGACGCGCAAATTAAAACGGCCTATGAAAACAATCCCGATACGAATGCGTTTTCAGACGTGGAACAAATAAAACTCACGTCAATAGCGTCAAATGCAACCATTGACATGAGCGACACACAAATAAAAACAGCTTACGAGAACAATACAAATACAAATGTTTTTACGGATACACAGCAAACCAAGCTTCTTGCGATAGAAGCAAATGCTACGGCAGATCAAACGGATGTGGAGATAGAAGCCGCCTATAATAATCAGGTTGACCAAATCAATATATCAGAAATTACC